>DASWMA010000220.1:0-7368 GCA_036399995.1 Longimicrobium sp.
CGCGGTGGAATCGTAGACGAGGAAGGTGTCCGATTCCTTCACGTCCACCACGAACGCGTTGATCTCGGTACTGTCGGCGATGCGGATCAGCTCGCGCATCCGCGAGCGCGACCCCGCCGCCCAGCCGTTCACGTACAGCGCACGCAGCGAGTCGGGCCGAGGAACGCGCGCCGCGCCCGCCGCCGCGGGCGATGCGGCGGAATCCGCCCTCGCCGCGGTCGCGGTGGCGCGCGCAACGGACGCGGTGTCGCGCCCCGCCGGCCGCTGCCCGTCCGGGCGGCCGCAGGCCAGGGTGGCGGTGAGCGCCAGGAGCACGGCGGCGCGAAGGGTACCGGGTCGTGCGATCATCGGCGGTGCGTCCGGGGCGGGGGATCGGGGGAGACGAGGAAAGCATAGGCTCTTCGTCCTGCCACCGCATCCCCGCGGATGCGGAGCACGAGCGGGGATGCGGGGCGATGCGCCGTCCGGCACGGATCCTCTTCCGTCGGCGAAGCGGCAGGAGGACGAACGGAAGCGGGCCGGGATCGCGATCGATCCCGGCCCGCTGTGTTCCACGTCTTTCGATCCGTCTTACTTCACGGTGTCGTGCTTCATCGTGTCGTGCTTCATGGAGTCGTGCATCATGCTGTCGCCGGCCATGTTGTGCCCGGCCATCCCGGTGTCGGTGGTGACCGGCGCGGTGGCGGGCGCGGCCGGCGCCGACTCCACGGTGGCGCTGTCGGTGCCGCCGGCGTCGTCGCTCTGGCCGCCGGTGCCGCAGGCGCCCAGCAGGGCGGCGCATGCGAGGGCGATAAACGTGCGTTGGAAGATCATGGTGCCGTGGCTCCGGGTGCGGGTTCGCGGCGAAACGAAAAAATCCGGGGGCCGCGCTGGGCGCGGCCCCCGGTCCGGATTACATCGTCTTGGTGGCCGTGTCGGTGCCGGCCGTGTCGGTGCCAGCGGCGCCGGCGGCGGTCGTGTCGGCGGGCAGCGTGGTGCCGGCCGGGGCCATCGTGGAGTCGGTGGTGGCCGGCGCCATCGGGGCGGCCGGGGCCGTCATCGCGGCGGTGTCGGTCATCACGGCGGTGCTGTCGCCGTTGGCGGCGTCGTCCTTCTTGCAGGCCGACAGCGCGGCCACGGCGGCCAGCGCGAAGATCGAGAGCTTCTTCATCGGAGTGTCTTCCAGTCTACGTTCTGTCCAGCAGAATGGCTCCGCGCAGGAGTGCGCGGAGCCCGGTACCGGCATTGCCGGAGATTACGGCGTGGTGGTGGTCGTCGCCGCGCTGTCGGTGCGGGTGGCGCCCTCACCCTGCACGGTGTCCACGCTGGTCTCGGTGGTGGTGGTCTGCACCACCGTGTCCTGCGTCGGCACGGCCATCGGCTGCTGCACGGTGTCCTGGCCGGCCACCACCGAGGTGTCCTGCTGGGTCGCGGCGCTGTCGCCGCCGGCGTCGTCGCCACCGCCGCAGGCGGCGGTGCCGGCCAGCGCGGCCAGGGCCAGGATGCTGAGGATGCGGATCTTCATGGTCGTTTCCTTCCGGTTCGAAGTTTGGCCGTCCCAGATCCCGCGGCTCCGGTTTCGCAGCGGGCTCGCGGTCGGGGCATGGTAAGGCAACGGGTATGCCGGGTGGGCCAGCCGGGGCACGAGGTGGCGAAACCCCGCGCCACGCCTTAACTTCCACGCATCGGGCCGGCGCTCGGGGGCGAACGTTCGGTGGCATCGGAACGCCGTTCCTCCGTTCACTGAACGGGGTACGGGTGTTCACTGAACACTTCGCTCCGCCCCGAACGCGGTACGAACGAACTCCTTCGCGGTCGCGCATAGAGATGAGAAAGGGGCTTTCCCTCCGCTTCAAGGTCTTCCTGCTGTTCGCGGGGGCCGCGCTGGCCATCGTGGTGCCGGCGCTGCTCCTGATCGCGGACGCGGTGGAGAAGCGCGCGTACGGCAACGCCACCGAAACGCTGAGCCAGGCGGTGGAGGGTGGGGTGCAGTACTGGTCGGTGCGCGTGAACCTGCTGGCCAGCGACGCGCAGGGGCGCGCGGCCAACCCGCAGGTGCGCGACGCGTGGGGGGAAAGCCGCCAGCGCCTGAGAGACGCGCTGACCGAGTCGGCGGCCCGCCGCTTCGGTGGCTCCGCCCCCACGCCGTCGGTCTTCGCGGCCACCGACACGGCGTACCGCCGGCTGACCGGGCTTCCCCTGCGCCGCGAGGTGCTGGAGCCGGCCCTGGGGCAGGAGGCCATCGTGGCGCTTCCCGACACGGGCGCGCCCCTGCTGCTGTCGGTGGCCAAGGTGCGGCGCGACACCCTGGTGACCCCTGCCGGCGACACGGCGGGGCAGCTCTCGCGCGACACGGTGCCGCTGGGGTACGTGGCGGTGGGCACGCGCCTGACGGCCGGCGGGGTGCGCAAGGAGACGGGGCTGGGGAGCGCCACCAACGTGGCGCTGGTGGTGGGCGACTCGCTGGTGAGCACCACCTTCTCCGACTCCACCCTCCCCGCGATGCGCGACTTCGTGCTGTACGGGGGCAACCGGCAGACGCCCTCCTTCGGCGGCGAGACGTACCTGTGGCGCCGCTACCGCCTTCCCGCGGCCGGCGCGCCGGTGACGGTGCTGCTGTTCAGCCGCGTGACCGACGAGCTGAAGATCGCCACGGGGATCAAGCAGAGCCTGTTCGGGATCGGGTTCGCGGCGCTGGTGCTGGCGGTGGCGCTGGCGGCGCTGGTGTCGCGCATCGTGGCCCGCCCCGCGCAGGCGCTGGCCGAGGCGTCGGCCCGGCTGGCGCGCGGCGACTACCAGGCCCCGCTCCCGCGCGACGCCGGCGACGAGATCGGGCAGCTGGCGCGCGCCTTCGGCGAGATGCGCGCGGCGATCGCCGAGCGCGAGCAGCGGCTGCGCAGCGCCCAGGCCGAGATGATCCACCGCGAGAAGCTGGCGGCCATGGGGCGGCTGGTGGCGCAGCTCTCCCACGAGATCAACAACCCGATCTACAACATCCAGAACTGCCTGGAGGCGCTGGAGCGGCGCGGCGACCCCAGCGACCCCAACCGCGAGTTCCTCACGCTGGCGCAGGAAGAGCTGTCGCGGATGGCCACGCTCACCCGCCAGCTGCTGGACCAGAGCCGCCCGCTGAGCGACGCCGCGGCGCCGGTGAGCCTGAACACGGTGGTGCAGCGCGTGCTCACGCTGGCGGGGCCCGAGCTGGCCGCGCACGACATCCACGTGCGGGTGGAGCTGGCGCCCGGCCTCCCCGAGGTGGTGGTGCACCCCGAGGGGATCCAGCAGGTGCTGGCCAACCTGGTGAACAACGCCTGCGACGCGATGCCCGCAGGCGGCACGCTGCGGGTGGTGAGCCGGGCCGACCAGGACGCGGTGGAGGTGGTGGTGGAAGATACCGGCAACGGGATCTCCGAGGCCGACCTGCCGCACATCTTCGAGGCGTTCTTCACCACCAAGCCGGGGGTTGCGGGGATCGGGCTGGGGCTGTTCGTCTCCGAGGGGATCATCCGCGGCCACCGCGGCCGGCTGTCGGTGGAGAGCCGGGTGGGCGAGGGGAGCCGCTTCACCGTGCGCCTCCCGCGTGAAACGCTCGACGAGGCGATGCGCGACGAGGAGAACGGCCACGGCGCCGACGCCGACGGCCTGCGCGAGCGCGTGGGCGGCGAGGTGGCGGCGGTGGGGTGAGCGGACCGGCCGTCCGGGCCGGCGCGTCAGCGCTTGGACGATCGAACACAGGCGCGGCTTCGGCCGCGCGGCGGAGCGGGACCCCGGCGGTGGTGGATGCGCCGCGGGGTGAATCAAACAGAGCACCAGGAGATCGAAGCCGCATGGCGGTTGCTGAAAAGCCACGCATCCTGATCATCGACGACGACCGCGCCTTTCGCGTGGGCACCGGCGCCCTGCTGGCCGACGAGGGCTACGAGGTGGACGCCGAGCCCGGCGGCGACCAGGGGCTCGACCGCCTGCGCCGCGACCACTACGACATGGTGCTGCTCGACCTGAAGATGCAGGGGCGCAACGGCCTGTCGGTGCTCGAGGAGCTGCGCGGCGCCGGCAACGACGTGCCCGTGCTGATGCTGACCGGCTACGCCACCGTGGACAGCGCCGTGCAGGCGCTCAAGCTGGGCGCCGACGACTACATCACCAAGCCGTGCGACAACGCGGTGCTGCGCAGCAAGATCAAGGCGGTGCTGGCGCGGCGCGAGCCGGTGCTGGGCGCCGGCGCCGCGCGGCTGGTGGGGAACACGTCGCGGATGCGCGACGTGCTGCGCGCCATCGCCCGCGTGGCGCCCACCGAGAGCACGGTGCTGCTTCGCGGCGCCACGGGCACGGGGAAGGAGCTGATCGCCCGCGCCATCCACGAGGAGAGCCCGCGGCGGTCGAGGCCGTTCGTGGCCGTGAACTGCTCGGCGCTGGCCGAGGGGCTGCTGGAGAGCGAGCTGTTCGGCCACGCGCGCGGCGCCTTCACCGGCGCGGTGAACGAGCGCAAGGGGATGTTCGAGGAGGCGAACACGGGCACCATCTTCCTGGACGAGATCGGCGACGTGTCGCCCGCCATGCAGGCGCGGCTGCTGCGCGTGCTGCAGGAGCGCGAGGTGGTGCGCGTGGGCACCGCCCGCCCCGTGCAGGTGGACGTGCGCGTGGTGGCCGCCACCCACCAGGACCTGGAGGCGATGGTGGAGGCCGGGCGCTTCCGGAAGGACCTGTACTTCCGCCTGAAGGTGTTCCAGATCCGAGTTCCCGAGCTGAAGGACCGCCTGGAAGACGTGCCGCAGCTGGCCGCGTGGGCGCTGGCGCGCTGGAACGAGCGGGTGGAGCCGCACCGCCGCGTCCCCGGGATCAGCGACGAGGCGGTGGAGGTGATGCAGGCGTACGACTGGCCCGGCAACGTGCGCGAGCTGCTGACGGCGGTGGAGTACGCGTGCATCGTGTGCGACGGCAAGCGCATCCTGGCCTGCCACCTTCCCGAGGAGGTGCGCGAGGGCCCGCAGCCCGGCGCGCCCGCCAACGGCAACGGCCACGACGCCCGCAGGGGCGAGGCGCGCGCCGAGCCGAAGCGCTACCAGGCCCCCGACGCCAGCGAGGAGCGCGAAGCCATCCGCTCGGCGCTCGAGGAGGCCAACGGCAACCGCACCCGGGCCGCGGCCGCGCTGGGGATGGGCCGCACCACGCTCTGGCAGAAGCTGAAGGAGTATGGTCTCTGAGGTGTCCCGGTTGTCAGATGTTCACCGCGTGAAAGCGGCCGCATCCGCACACTTGAAAAGCGAGCGAAGTGAACATACCTTTTTGGCCGTAACCCTGAACCGGGAGGGGCACCATGGAGCAGCTGCGGGTCCGGGAGGTGATGCGGCCGCCGCCGGGGGGCGGCACCATCACGTTCGCGCAGGCGAAGCGTGCCTGGCTCGAAGTAATGCGCGAAGAACGCGAGGCCAAGGAGCGCAAGGCCTCACGCCGTGCGCGGCGGCGGGTGAACCGAGCACCCGAGGCGGAGCCGTGATGCCGCCCGGCTACGACAACAGCGTCTTCGTGAACTGCCCATTCGATTCCGCTTACCGGCCTCTCTTCGAGGCCGTTGTTTTTGCGGTGTACGACTGCGGATTCTACGCGCGGTGCGCGCTGGAGGTGGATGACAGCTCACAGGTGCGCATCCAGAAGATCACGAAGATCATTGGCGAGTGCCGGCTGGCGATCCATGACATCTCGCGGACGCAGCTGGACCGCGAAAGCGGGCTCCCGCGCTTCAACGTGCCGTTCGAGCTGGGGATCTTCGCGGGAGCGAAAGCGTTCGGAGGCCGCGAGCAACGCCGCAAGGCCTGCATCGTTCTGGATACGGAGCGGTACCGGTACCAGAGGTTCATCTCCGATATCGCCGGGCAGGACATTCGCGAGCACGCTCGCAGAGTGGAGCGCGTGATCGAGCAGGTGCGCGACTTCCTTTCGGGCTACCATGCCGTTCCCGTGATTCTGCCAGGCGCACGCCTCCTGAACGGGCGCTACCGCGAATTCCGGCACGCTCTTCCCCAGACGTGCGCGAAGCTTCGCCTGGACCGGGATACGCTGATCTACCGCGACTTCGCGAACATCGTGTCGAGCTGGATCCACGTGCATCCGCTGCCTCATCATGTCCTGAGCGGAGTCCACAAGGCGGCGTAACGTGCGCCGCGCCGGATGCTTGCGGCTGGACGGGGAGGGCGGCAGGTTCCCCCTGATCTCCTCGTATACGGTATCCCGGCCTTGCAGGAGCATGTGGATGGCGCAGGAACCTTCGTCTTCGCCGGACGCGACGTCCCGGCGGGAGTTCGTGAAGCGTGGGGTGGCCGCGGCTGCCGTTCCGGTGCTCGGGTCGCTCGCGGCGTGCGGGCCCGCCGCGCGGCCGGAGCCCGAGACCGCACCCGCGCCGTCTCCGGCGCCGGCGGCCAGCGCGCAGCCGGTGGCGCCGTCGGCGCCTCCGCAGGGGCAGGGCCGGCAGGAGCGCGACCCGGTGGCCGAGCAGCTCACCGACGCCCTCCGGGCCAGGTACCGCGACCGGCTGACGGACGAGCAGTGGGAGGAGGTGCGCAGGGGCGTGGAGGGGAACCTGCGCGCCGCGAAGGCGCTGCACGACCATCCGCTGCCGGTCGACACGGAGCCGGCGTTCGTCTTCCGCGCGTACCGGGCGGGTGAGCGGTGATCCCGGCGGGAACGCTGTACCAGCCGCTGCCGCAGCTTTCCGCGGCGATCCGCGCGCGGCGGCTGGACCCGGTGGAGCTGGCCGAGGCCGCGCTGGAGCGGCTGGAGCGCCTGGGGCCACGGCTGAACGCGGTGGTCACCGTCACGCGCGAGCGGGCGCTGCAGGAGGCGCGCGCGGCGAAGGCCGAGATCGCCGCCGGACGCTGGCGCGGGCCGCTGCACGGCATCCCGTACGGCGCCAAGGACCTGATCGCTGCCGCCGGGTACGCGACCACCTGGGGCGCCGAGCCGTACCGCACCCAGCGCTTCGAGCACGACGCCGCGGTGGTGGCGAAGCTGAAGGCGGCGGGCGCGGTGCTGGTGGCCAAGCTGGCGTCGGTGGAGCTGGCGGGCGGGATGGGCTACGAGCAGGCGAACGCCAGCTTCACCGGGCCGGGGATCACGCCGTGGAACACGGCGTTCTGGAGCGGCGGCTCGTCCAGCGGGCCGGGCTCGGCGGTGGCCGCCGGGCTGGTGCCGTTCGCCATCGGCAGCGAGACGTGGGGGTCGATCGTGACGCCGGCCGCCTTCTCCGGCGTCACCGGGCTGCGGCCCACGTACGGGCGGGTGAGCCGCACCGGGGCGATGGCGCTGAGCTGGACGATGGACAAGATCGGGCCGCTGTGCAGGACGGCGGAGGACTGCGGGCTCGTTCTCGCCGCGATCGCGGGGCACGACCCG
>DASWMA010000221.1:0-1584 GCA_036399995.1 Longimicrobium sp.
GGTGGAGCAGATGCTGGCCCCGCTCTCGGCCGGCGCGTGCGTCGTCATGCGCGGGAGCGAGGTGCCCACCCCGCTGGAGCTGGCGCGGCGGGCGGCGGCGCAGGGGCTCACCGTGATCAACCCGCCCACGGCGTACTGGCACCAGCTGGCGGCGGACCGCGACGCGCTGGAGCTGCTCGCCCGCTCGGTGCGGTTGGTGATCGCCGGCGGCGAGGCGATGAGCCCGGCGGCGGCGCGCGAGTGGGCGTCCGGCCCCGCGGCCGGCGTGCGCCTGCTGAACGGCTACGGGCCCACCGAGGCGGTGGTCACCTGCACGGCGTACGACGTCGCGGCCGCGCTCCCGGAGGGGGCGGTGTACGTCCCGGTGGGCCGCCCCCTGGGCGGGCGGTCGGCGTACGTGCTGGACGGGCGGGGCGAGCCGGCGCCGCTGGGTGCTCCCGGCGAGCTGTGCATCGGCGGGGTGCTGGCGCGCGGCTACCTGGGCCGGCCGGCGGCGACCGCGCAGGCGTTCGTCCCCGATCCGTTCTCGGCCACGCCCGGCGCGCGGATGTACCGCACCGGCGACCGCGCCCGCTGGCTGGCGGCGGGCGAGCTGGAGTTCCTGGGGCGGCGCGACCACCAGGTGAAGGTGCGCGGCTTCCGCATCGAGCCGGGCGAGATCGAGGCGCGGCTGGCCGAGCACCCCCAGGTGCGCGAGTCGGTGGTGGTGGCGCTGGACGAAGGCGCCGGCGGGAAGCGGCTGGTGGCGTACGTGGTCGGCGAGGCCGCGGCGGACGTGCTCCGGGCGTATCTCGCCGAACGGCTGCCGGAGTACATGGTGCCGTCGGCGTTCGTGCGGCTGGAGGTGCTTCCGCTGACCCCGAACGGCAAGCTGGACCGCCGGGCTCTCCCCGCTCCGGAAGGGGATGCCTGTGCGGCCCACGAGTACGCGGCGCCGGTGGGCGACATCGAGGAGGCGCTGGCCGGGATCTGGGGCGAGGTGCTCGGCGTGGAGCGGGTGGGCCGCCACGACGACTTCTTCAAGCTGGGCGGGCACTCCCTGCTGGCGGTACAGGTCGTCTCGCGGGTACGGCAGGTGATGGAGGTCGAGCTTTCGCTCGGCGCCGTGTTCGAGAAGCCCGAGCTCTCCGCGCTCGCCGGACAGATCCTGCGACTGCAGCTCGCCCGGTTCGACCCCGAAACCCTCGCGCGGCTCGCGCAGCTCATTCGCGAGCCCGGCGTGGAGGGCGCTCCGTCGATGGAGGGCGGCGGCTGAGAACGTCTCGTTCCGAGCCGGTGCGGTGTCACCGGAGCGGGTGCGGACCCGCCCGGCCCGCTGCGCCCGCCGTTCGGTGGGTGCAGCGCCATCTACCCTGGATCCCGAGCAGTGTTGTGCTCGATAAGCTTCTGCCGAGCACTCACGCAGTCATCGAGACCGTCACCGGAACAGCCAGCCTCTGGCGACTTTCAGCGGTAGCTGGCGCCAGTCAGCGGCAGGCCGCGCGGTGTCAAGCGATCTCTGGCAGGCGCGGCTTGAAATGGTATTCCGGGACGACTCCTGATCGTTAATACCAGATCCTGAAGAAGAGTGGTTTCACACGGAGT
>DASWMA010000222.1:0-3054 GCA_036399995.1 Longimicrobium sp.
TGCTGGAGCGGCTGGCCGAGCACATGGTGCCGGCGGCGTACGTGCGCCTGGAGAGGCTGCCGCTGACTCCCAACGGCAAGCTCGACCGCGGGGCGCTCCCCGCGCCCGCGGGCGACGCGTACGCGCGGCGCGGGTACGAGGCGCCCTCCGGCGACACCGAGGAGGCGCTGGCGGAGGCCTGGCGCGAGGTGCTCCGGCTGGGGCGCGTGGGGCGGTGGGACCACTTCTTCGAGCTGGGAGGGCATTCGCTCCTGGCCGTGCAGGTGGTGTCGCGCGTGCGGCAGGCGCTGGGCGTGGAGCTGGCGCTGGGCGCCGTGTTCGAGCACCCCGTGCTGGCGGCGCTCGCCGGCCGCCTGCGGGAGCTGCAGCTCGCCCGGGTCGGCCCCGGCACGCCCGCTCCCGCCATCGAGCCGGTGGCGCGGAGCGGGCCGCTCCCGCTGTCGTTCGCGCAGGCGCGGCTCTGGTTCCTGGAGCGGATGGAGAGCGGGGGCGCCGCGTACCACATCTCGTGGCGCCAGCACCTGTCGGGCGCCCTCGACCGGGCGGCGCTGGTGCGGGCGCTGGACCGGATGGTCCAGCGCCACGAGGCGCTGCGCACCACCTTCGCCGAGGTCGACGGCGAGCCGGTGCAGCGCATCGCGCCCGCCGGGGAGGGCCGCTTCACGCTGGTGGAGCACGACCTGGGCGGCCGGCCCGGGGCGTTCGAGGCGCTGCGGCGCATCGCGGCCGAGGAGACGGGCGCGCCGTTCAGCCTGGAGCGGGGCCCGCTGGTGCGCGGGCGCCTGGTGCGGTTGGCGCCCGACGAGCACGTGCTGCTGGTGACCATGCACCACATCGTCTCCGACGGGTGGTCGATGGGGGTGTGGGCGACGGAGCTCGGCGCGCTCTACGACGCGTTCCGCCGCGGCGAGCCCGACCCGCTCCCCCCGCTCGCGGTCCAGTACGCCGACTACGCGGCGTGGCAGCGGGCGTGGGTGGGCGGCGAGGTGCTGCGGAAGCAGGCGGAGTACTGGATGCGGACGCTCTCGGGCGCCCCCGAGCTGCTGGAGCTGCCGGTGGACCACCCGCGCCCGGCGCGGTGGGACCCCCGGGGCGCTTCGCTGGGGTGGGCCCTGGACGAGGCGGCGACCTCGGCCCTCAAGCGGCTGGGCCAGCGGCACGGGACCACCCTGTTCATGACGCTGCTGGCGGGGTGGGCGGTGGTGCTGGGCCGTCTCTCGGGGCAGGACGAGGTGGTGGTGGGGATGCCGACCGCCAACCGGGGGCGGCGCGAGATCGAGGGGCTGATCGGCTTCTTCCTGAACACGCTCCCGCTGCGCGTCGACCTCTCCGGCCCGCCGACGGTGGCGGAGCTGCTGGCGCGCGCCAGGGCGCGGGCGCTGGAGGCGCAGCAGAACCAGGACATCCCTTTCGAGCAGGTGGTGGAGCGGGTGCGGCCCGTCCGCTCCCTGGCGTACGCGCCGCTCTTCCAGGCGAGCTTCACCTGGCAGAGCGCGCCCCGCGGCGAGCTCGCCCTCGGGGGGGTGAAGACGCTGCCGTCCGGCGTCGCGGGCGGGGCGGCGCGTGTGACCGTCCGCTACGACCTGTCGCTCAACCTGCAGGAGGCGGGGGGCCGGGTCGGCGGCGGGGTGGAGTACGCGGCCTCGCTCTTCCGCGCCGAAACCGTGGAGCGCTGGCTCGGCTACCTGCGGACGGTGCTGGAGGCGATGGCGGCGGACGACGGCCGCAGGGTGGACCGGCTTCCGCTCCTCCCGGAGGCGGAACGCCGCGCGCTGGCGGAAGGGAGCGGCTCCCACGCGGTGGCGCGGCGGACGAGGTCGTCCATCGCCCACGCGCCCTTCGCCGCGGCCGAGGCCGAGCAGTCGATCGCCGCGCGCTTCCGGGCGCAGGCGGCGGCGCACCCGGAGCGGCCTGCCCTGCGCACGCTTTCGGGCGAGTGGAGCTACCGGGCGCTCGACGAGCGCGCCCAGCGGATCGCGCGGGCGGTGGTGGCGTCGGTCGGGCCCGGCGCGGGGCGGGTGGGGCTCCTCTTCGAGCCCGACGCCCCGATGGTGGCGAGCGTGCTCGGGGCGCTCGCGGCGGGGAAGACGTACGTGCCGCTGGACCCCGCGTGGCCCGAGGCGCGCATGCGCCAGGTGCTCGACGACGCCGGGGCCACCCTGGTCCTCTGCGGCCACGCCGGACTCGCCACGGCGCAGCGCCTCGCCGCGAGCCTGCGCGCGGGGCCGGCCGCCGTGCTCCAGGTCGAGCGTCTCGGCTCCGTTCCGCCGGGGGAGCCGGAGATTTCCGTGGACGTGCCGCCGGGGCAGCTCGCCTACCTTCTCTATACCTCGGGCTCCACCGGCGAGCCCAAGGGCGTGGCCCAGTCGCACCGCAACGTCCTGGCCCACATCCGTGCCTACACCAACGCGCTCGCCATCGGCCCGGACGACCGGCTGACGCTGCTCGCCTCGTACGCGACGGACGCCGCCGTTATGGACCTGTTCGGGGCGCTGCTGAACGGCGCCGCCCTCCACCTGTTCGACCTCCGGCGGGGTGGGGTGGAGGCGCTCGCGCCGTGGCTGCGGGCGCAGCACGTCACCCTCTACCATTCCACCCCCACCCTCTTCCGCGCCCTGACCGCGGAGGGCGGGGCGGCGGGGGGAGACCGCTTCCCCTCGGTGCGGCTGGTGGTGCTGGGGGGCGAGGCCGTCACCCGGTCCGACTTCGAGCGCTTCCGCGAGCGGTTCACGCCGGGATCCGTCTTCGTCAACGGCCTGGGCCCCACCGAGTCGACGCTCGCCCTGCAGTGCTTCATGGACCACTCCACCGGGCCGGTGGGCGGGGGCGTGCCGGCCGGCCACGCGGTGGAGGGTGCGGAGGTGCTCCTCCTCGACGACGCCGGGGAGCCGGTGGAGCTCCTCGCGCGGGGCGAGATCGTGGTCCGCAGCCCGCACCTCGCGCTCGGCTACTGGGGCCGCCCAGGGCTCACCGCCCGGGCGTTCGTCCCCGACCCGGGCGGCCGCGGCGCGCGGATGTACCGCACGGGAGACCTGGGCCGGAGGCTGCCGGACG
>DASWMA010000223.1:0-13759 GCA_036399995.1 Longimicrobium sp.
CGGGATCAGCGCGACGATGCGGCAGCACGACCTGCTCCCGGCGCGCACCCGCTCGGGGCTGCCGCCCATCGCCCTCGGGCAGGGGCTGGCCGGGCGCGCCAGCCTTCTTCCCGGCGACACGGTGGTGATCATGTCGCTGCAGAACGTGCGGGTGGACGCCATGGGCGGGATGATCCCCACCATGCGGCAGTACGAGGTGACGGGCACCTTCCGCACCGGGATGTACGAGTACGACAACAAGTTCGCCTACACCACCATCCCCGCCGCGCAGGAGCTGACCGGGATGGGCACCGCGGTGTCGGGCCTCGAAGTTCGCGTTCCCGACCCCGGCCGCGCGACCGAGGTGGGCGACCGCATCGTGGCCGCGCTGGGGCTGCCGTACCGCACCGACGACTGGAAGACGATGAACTCGGCGCTCTTCTCGGCGCTCAAGCTCGAGAAGCTGGCGATGACGCTCATCCTCCTCCTGATCGTGATCGTGGCCGCGTTCAACATCGTCTCCACCCTGGTGATGGTGGTGACCGACAAGACGCGCGAGATCGGGATCCTCAAGTCGATGGGGCTGACCTCGAACCGCGTGCTGCGCATCTTCATGATCCAGGGGCTGGTGATCGGGCTGGTCGGCTCCCTCGTGGGAGGAACGGGAGGGCTGCTGCTGAACTACGTGATCGACCGCTACCAGCTGATCCGCATCCCGGGGGAGATCTACTTCGTGAGCCACCTGCCGGTGCGCAGCGATCCGTGGGACGTGGCCATCATCATGGCCGCCACCGTGCTGATCTCGTTCGTGGCCACCATCTACCCCGCCATGCAGGCCGCGCGGCTCACCCCGGTGGAGGCGATCCGCCATGAGTAGCCCCGCGCCGCTCCCCGGCCACCCGGTGGCCGACGAGACGCCGGTGACGCCCCTTGCCGCGCCGGCCCCGGCCGAGACGCCGGCCGCGTCGTGGAGCCGGGAGGACGTCGCGCTGTCGGCCCGGGGCGTGCGGAAGCTGTACCGCAGCGGCGACGGGAGCACGCTGACCGTGCTCGACGGCGTGGAGCTGGAGCTGGGGCGCGGCGAGGCCGTGTCGGTGATCGGCCGCAGCGGCTCGGGGAAGTCGACCCTGCTGCAGGTGCTGGGCGGGCTCGACGTGCCCAACGCCGGCGAGGTGCTGGTGGGCGGCCGGCCGCTGGCCTCGCTGAACGAGGAGGAGGCCGCGAGGGTACGAAGCAGGACGATCGGGTTCGTCTTCCAGTTCCACCACCTGCTGCGCGAGTTCACGGCGCTCGAGAACGTGATGATGCCGCAGCTGATCGCGGGGACCGCGGCGAAGGCCGCCCGCGAGCGCGCCCGCGAGCTGCTGGCGCACGTGGGGCTGGAGGGGCGGCTCACGCACAAGCCGGCGCAGCTGTCCGGCGGCGAGCAGCAGCGCGTGGCCGTGGCCCGCGCCCTGGCCAACCGCCCGCTGGTGCTGCTGGCCGACGAGCCGTCGGGGAACCTCGACCCCGAGACCGCCGAGGCGCTGCACGAGCTCTTCTTCCAGGTGTGCCGGGAAGAGGGCGCGGCGCTGGTGCTGGTGACACACGACCTTGCCCTGGCCGCGCGCGCGGGACGGGTGCTGCGGCTGCACGCCGGGCGCCTCGAGCCCGTGCACGCCATGGCCGACACGGGGCTGATGGATTGAAGGGAGCCCAGGATGGCGACACCGTGTGACCGCTGCGCGAAGAACGAGGCCTCGATCCACTTCACGCAGATCCAGAACAACGAGGCCACCACCCGCCACCTGTGCGAGAGCTGCGCGGCCGCGCTGGGGCTGGACCCCGGCATGGGCGCCACCACCGCCCCGCTGGCCGACTTCCTGGCGCAGATGGGGAAGCCGATGGCGGCCGAGCAGGGCGGCGGCCCCGGCACCTGCCCCTCGTGCGGGCTGAACCTGGCCGACTTCAAGCGCACCGGCCGGCTGGGGTGCGCCCGCTGCTGGACGGTGTTCGAGCCGTCGCTGAAGGGGCTGCTGCGCAAGCTGCACGGCGGCACCCAGCACGTGGGGAAGGTCTACCTCCCGCCCGACCCCACGGAGATGGACCGCACGGCGCGCGTGGTGTCGCTGCGCCGCTCGCTGCAGCGCGCGGTGGACGAGGAAGACTTCGAGCGCGCGGCGGGGCTGCGCGACCAGATCCGCCGGCTGGAGGTACAGCCCTGATGGCGCGCACCCTTCTCCCGGGCGACCCCGAGGCCGGGCTGGAGTGGCTCGACGCCGCCGGCCCGCACAGCGACATCGTGCTCTCCACGCGCATCCGGCTCGCGCGCAACCTGCAGGGCTTCAAGTTCGGCCCGCGCGCCGACGCCGCCGACCGCGCCGAGGTGCTGCGGCTGGCCCGCGGCGCCGCCGGGCAGACCGACGAGCTGCGCCAGGCACAGCAGCTGGTGATCCCCGAGCTCGACCCCACCGCCCGGCAGCTGCTGCTGGAGCGCCACCTGGTGAGCCGCGAGCTGGTGGGGGCCGAGGGCACCACCCCGCACTCCGACGCCGCGCTCCTGCTGGGGAACGGGCGGCCGGTGAGCGTGATGGTGAACGAGGAGGACCACCTGCGCCTGCAGTCGCTGGTGGGCGGCTTCCGCCTGCGCGACGCGTGGCGAGCGATCGAGCGCCTCGACGACGAGCTGGGGACGCGCCTCCCCTACGCCTTCCACACCGAGTTCGGCTACCTGACCAGCTGCCCCACCAACGTGGGAACGGGGCTGCGCGCCTCGGTGCTGATGCACCTTCCCGGGCTGGTGCTGACGCAGGAGATCGGGAAGGTGCTGCAGGGGATCAGCCAGGTGGGGCTCACCTTCCGCGGGCTGTACGGCGAGGGGAGCGAAGTCGTCGGCAACTTCTTCCAGATCTCCAACCAGACCACCCTGGGGAAGACCGAGGAAGACCTGATCGAGCACCTGCAGCGCATCGTGCAGCAGGTGGTGCAGTACGAGACGCAGGCGCGCGCGGTGCTGCTGCGCGACGCGCGCACGGTGATCGAGGACAAGGTGTGGCGGGCCTACGGGCTGCTGCGCCACGCGCGCAGCACGGGGTTCGAAGAGGTGATGAACCTCCTCTCCGGCGTGCGGCTGGGGGTGGGGCTGGATCTGATCCGCGGCGTGCGGGTATACACGCTGAACCGCATCATGATCTTCGCCCAGGCCGCCCACCTGGAGCTGGTGGACGGGGCCGGGCAGGATGCCGACGTGGCGCGTGCCGCGTACGTTCGGCAGGCGCTGGCCCAGGAGCCGGTCGAACCGGCATGAACCGGGCGGGCGGAACACCGCCCCCGGCCCGGACTTCCGAAAAATTTCAACCCGGCGGCTCGGCTTAAGCCGTTGGACGATAAAAGCATCGGACGGGAACGCCTGTGTTGATCCCGGCAACGGCCCGTCCTGTGCATTGATTCGCGCGCGAGCGCAGCTACAGACCACACTCCGCGGGGCCCGGAGGCCAGGACGCATGAACTACAATTTCACCGATCGCGTGCGCAAGGTGCTGGCGATGGCCCGTGAAGAGGCCATCCGCCTGCAGCACGACTACGTGGGCACCGAGCACATCCTGCTGGGGCTGATCCGCGAGGGCGAGGGGGTGGCCGCCGCGGTCCTCAACAACCTGGCCGTCGACCTGGAGCAGGTGCAGGAGAAGGTCGAGGAGAGCGTTCGCCGGGGGAAGGCGACCATCGCCCTGGGCGAGCTCCCCTACACCAGCCGCGCCAAGAAGGTGCTCGAGTTCGCCATGGCCGAGGCCCGCGAGCTCAACCACAGCTACGTGGGCACCGAGCACCTCCTCCTCGGCCTCCTCCGCGAGGAGAAGGGGATCGCCGCCGAGGTGCTGGGGCAGCTCGGCGTGAGCCTGGAAGACGCGCGCCGCGAGACGCTCAAGCTGCTCGGCAGCGAGCCGAGCGCCGCGCCGCAGGCTTCCTCCGGCGCCATCGGCGGCGGCTCGAGCGCCACGCCCAAGGGCGAGAAGAAGAGCAAGACGCCGGCGCTCGACCACTTCTGCCGCGACCTGACCGAGCTGGCCCGCCAGGGCGAGCTCGACCCCACCATCGGCCGCGCGGAAGAGATCGAGCGCGTGATGGAGATCCTGTCGCGGCGCAAGAAGAACAACCCGGTGCTGATCGGCGAGCCCGGCGTGGGCAAAACCGCCATCGTTGAGGGGCTGGCCCAGCTGATCGCCGAGGGGAAGTGCCCCGAGAGCCTGCGCGACCACCGCGTGCTCGCGCTCGACATGGCCGCCGTGATCGCCGGCACCAAGTACCGCGGCCAGTTCGAGGAGCGGCTCAAGGCGGTGATGAACGAGATCAGCCAGAACAAGAACATCATCCTGTTCATCGACGAGCTGCACACCCTGGTGGGCGCCGGCGCCGCCGAGGGCGCCATCGACGCCAGCAACATGCTCAAGCCGGCGCTGGCGCGCGGCGAGCTGCAGTGCGTGGGCGCGTCCACGCTGAACGAGTACCGCAAGTACATCGAGAAGGACGGCGCGCTGGAGCGGCGCTTCCAGACCGTGGCGGTCGACCCGCCGTCGATCGACGAGGCGGTGGAGATCGTGAAGGGGCTGCGCAGCCACGACGAGGACCACCACCGCGGGCGCATCACCGACGAGGTGATCGAGGTGTCGGTCAAGCTCAGCGAGCGCTACATCACCGACCGCTTCCTCCCGGACAAGGCGATCGACGTGATCGACGAGGCGGGGGCGCGCGCCCGGCTGGCCACGCAGGTGCCGCCGGCCGACGTGAACGACCTGAAGCAGGAGATGGAGAAGGTCGGGCAGAAGAAGGACGAGGCGATCCGCGACCAGGACTTCGAGCGCGCCGCCGAGCTCCGCGACCACGAGCGCGAGCTGCAGCGCCGCATCCAGGAGCGCGAGCGCGCCTGGGAAGAGGAGCGCCGCACCAACCGGCCCACGCTCACCGAGGAAGACGTGGCCTTCATCGTGAGCCGCTGGACGGGGATCCCGGTGACGCGGCTGAAGCAGGCCGAGAGCGCGCGCCTGGTGAACATGGAGGACGAGGTCCACAAGCGGGTGGTGGGCCAGCACAAGGCGATCCAGGCGATCAGCAAGGCGATCCGCCGCAGCCGCGCCGGGCTCAAGGACCCGCGCCGGCCGATCGGCTCGTTCATCTTCGCCGGGCCCACGGGCGTGGGGAAGACGGAGCTGGCCCGGGCGCTCGCCGAGTTCCTGTTCGCCGACCGCAACGCGCTGATCCGCGTGGACATGAGCGAGTACATGGAGAAGTTCTCGGTGTCGCGGCTCATTGGCGCGCCTCCGGGGTACGTGGGGTACGAGGACAGCGGAACGCTGACCAAGGCCGTCCGCCGCAAGCCGTATTCGGTGGTGCTCCTCGACGAGATCGAGAAGGCGCACCCCGACGTGTTCAACATCCTCCTCCAGGTGCTGGACGAGGGGCACCTGACCGACAACTACGGCCGGGTGATCGACTTCAAGAACACGGTCATCATCATGACCTCCAACCTGGGGGCTCGTGACATCGGCAAGGGGAAGGGGCTGGGCTTCCACTCGCCCGACCAGAAGACGCAGTTCGACCGGATGGAGGAGAAGGTCAAGGAGGAGATCGAGCGCGCGTTCAACCCCGAGTTCCTGAACCGGCTGGACGACACGATCATCTTCCACCCGCTGACCCGCGAGCAGATCGGGCAGATCATCCACAACCTCCTGGCCGACGTGGAGAACCGTCTGAAGGAGGAGGAGATCTCGATCAAGCTGTCGGACGACGCGGTCGACTTCCTGATCGAGAACGGGTACGACGAGAAGTTCGGCGCGCGGCCGATCCGCCGCGCGATCCAGCGGTACCTGGAGGATCCGCTCTCGGAGAAGATCCTGCTGGCCGAGTACGCTCCGGGCGACGAGATCGAGGTGACGGTGGGCGACGACCGACAGGGTCTCGCCTTCCGGGTCCTCTCGAAATCCACGACCACGACCACCTAGACGAAGAGCAGTGCATCGCTTCCTCAACCGGGGAGGGGCCGCCACGGCGGCCCTCCTCACTTTCGCCCTCGCCGCGCTCGCGGCGCCCCGCGCCCTCAACGCCCAGCAGACCCCCGCACCCGCCGCCGCCCCGCAGCAGCAGGGGCTGGTGGTCGATTCGGTGGAGGTGCGCGGCAACCAGCGCATCTCGTCGGCCGCGGTGCGCTCCACGGCCGGGATCCTTCCCCGCAGCACGGTGACGGCGGTGCAGGTGCAGGCCGCGATCCGCCGGCTGATGGGGAGCCAGGCCTACGAGACCGCCGACGTGCTGGTGCGCGAGACCACGCCCGGGCGCGGGATCGTGACCATCCAGGTGGCCGAGCGCCCCTACATCGCGCAGGTCGAGTTCCGCGGGCTGAACAGCCTGTCGGGGTCGGCGGTGCGCGACTCGGCGCGGCTGCGCGAGGGAGCGCCGCTCAACCCGCAGCGCGTGCTCGACGTGCAGGCGCGCATCCGCGACGAGCTCGCCCGCAAGGGCCGGCAGCTGGTGTCGGTCGACACCTCGCTGGTGCCGATGAGCAACCCGGCCGAGGGGTACCGGCTGGTGTTCAACGTGCGCGAGGGCTCGCGGCTGAACCTGGCGGGGATCGAGTTCCAGGGGAACCAGGCGTTCAGCGACGAGGAGCTGGTGGGGGCGATGAGCACCAAGCCCGAGGGCTTCTGGTGGTTCCGCTCGGGGAAGTTCGACCGCGAGGCCTTCGAGGCCGACCTGCGCACCAGCCTTCCCACGTTCTACGGGAACCGCGGCTACATCGACTTCGCGGTGCTGGGCGACACGCTGATCGTGGACCCGGCCACCGGGAACGCGAAGCTGGTGGTGGACGTGAGCGAGGGCCCGCGCTACCGGCTGGGCGAGTTCACCATTCAGGGCGCCACCCACTTCCCGCACGAGGCGCTGGAGCGGCTCTTCCTGGAGCAGCACCGCTCGTTCCTGGGGCTGCCGGTGGGCGGCACCACGCAGCGGGTGACGGGCGAGGTGTTCGACCGTGGCGCGCTCGACGCGGCGGCCGAGCAGATCCAGCAGCAGTACCGCAACGAGGGGTACCTGTACGCGCAGGTGGAGCCGGTGGTGGACCGGGTGCCCGCCACCGCGGGCGGCGAGCCGCGGGTGAACGTCAGCATCGCGGTGAGCGAGCGCCAGCCGTTCTACGTGCGGCACATCGTGTTCGAGGGGAACACCACCACGCACGAGCAGGTGCTGCGCGACCGCATGTACCTGGTGCCGGGCGACGTGTACGACGAGGCGCGGCTGCTGCAGAGCTACCAGGCGGTGAACGGGCTCGGCTTCTTCGAGTCGCCGATGGAGACCCCCGACATCCAGCCCAACCCCGACTCGGGGGTGGTGGACATCGTGTTCCGGGTGCGCGAGAAGCAGACGGGGAACATCAACTTCGGCACGGTGATCGGCGGCGGGTACGCGGGGCGTGGCGGCGGCGTGTCGGGCTTCCTTGGGTACCAGCAGCCCAACCTGTTCGGCCAGGGGAAGAACGCGTCGCTCCGCGCCGAGTACGGCTACGGGCGCAGCACCTTCGAGGCCAGCTACAGCGACCCGTCGATCGGCGGGAGCCGCAACTCGGGGACGGTGTCGCTCTTCCGCACCGGCGACCGCTTCGTGACCACCAACAACGGGCGGCGCACGCGCACCGGCGGGAGCCTGCAGTTCGGCTTCCCGGTGCCGGGGTGGACGCGCACCCGCGCCTTCTTCGGCTACACGCTGTCGCGCACGCGCTACAGCGCCTTCGACGACCCGTGCGGCACCGGCAGCAACAACGTGTTCTGCCTCCCGGCGGCCACGGCCAGCACCATCAGCGGGTCGCTGGTGCGCGACACCAAGAACCACCCGCTCTTCCCCACGCAGGGGACCACGCAGTCGCTGACGCTGTCGCAGACGGGCGGCTTCATGGGCGGCGACGGCAACTTCCAGAAGCTGCTGGCGCAGACCGAGTGGTGGGTGCCGGCGGGGACCATCGGCACGGGCGCGCGGCCGATGCGGCTGGCGCTGGGGCTGAACGTGCGCGCGGGGACGGTGTTCGGCGACGTGGAGCGCTTCCCCTTCGAGCGCTTCTTCGTGGGCGGCGTGATGCAGGGCGAGGCGCTGCGCGGCTACGAGGAGTTCTCGGTGGGCCCGCGCGGCTACACGCCGGGGTGCAACAAGAACCTGGTGCAGGAGTGCCTGGGCGACAGCTTCGTGACGCTGTCGGCGCAGTACGCGCTGCACGTGAACGACATGCTTTCGCTGCACCTGTTCAGCGACGCGGGCAACGTGTTCAACGACGTTCGCGAGTTCAACCCCACGCGCCTGTTCCGCAGCGCCGGCGTGGGTGGCACCATCGTCACTCCGTTCCTGGGTGCCATCGGAGTGGACGCGGCGTACGGGTTCGACCGGCCCAACCCGGGCTGGGAGGTCCATTTCAAGCTGGGCACCGGCTTCTGACCGCCGCACCTGGTGTGCGGCACAACCTGCTGAACGGGAGTTACGGATGAAGCGTTCGATGTTCGCTGGTCTGCTGGGCGTGGCGGCCGCGCTGGTGTTGGCGGCCGCGCCGGCCGGTGCGCAGGCGTTGAAGGTGGGGTTCGTGAACTCGCAGCGCGTGCTGGCCGAGACGCCGGCGGTGGCGCAGGTGAACCAGACGCTGCAGGGCGAGCTGAACCGCCTGCGCGCGCCGCTCGACACCATGGAGCAGCGCCTGAACACGGCGAACCAGCAGTTCCAGCAGCAGCAGGCCACGCTGAGCCCTCAGGCGCGCGAGCAGCGCCAGACCGAACTGCAGCAGCAGTACGCGGCGTACCAGCAGCGCGGGCAGCAGCTGCAGGAGCAGGCGCAGCAGCGCCAGCAGCAGCTGATCGCCCCGGTGATGCAGACGATCAACGCGGCGATCGAGGCGGTGCGCCGCGAGGGTGCGTTCACCATGGTGATCGACAGCTCGCAGGGCGGGATCCTGGCGGTGGACCCCACGGCCGACCTGACCGACCGCGTGCTGCAGCGCCTGCGCGGCGGCGCGGCCCCGGCCGGCCCGGCGCGCCCGTAAGCGGCGAACGCGGACGGCGTTTGCGCCCACGCGCGGACGGCGGCTAAACTGAAGGCGCTCGCGACCCACGGGTCGCGGGCGCCTTCGGTGTTTTCGGGCGAAGGGGTGCGGAGGTACGGGGGGACGGGGGTACGCGTCGGGGCCGAGTCCCGGTGCCCAGGATGCGAGATCGGGTGCCGGAGCGCTTCGGCGGCGCGGTGGGGCCCTCTCCCCGCGCTCGGCTTCGCCCGCGCTGCCCCTCCCCCAAAAACTGCCTGGGGGAGGGGCGGTCGGGGCGGCCTGCGGGCGGGGGGTGCACGCGGATGCTTTGGCGTGGCCGGATGGCTGTCGGCGAGGACCGTGCGATAACCGTCGGGGCGCAGTCCGCGAAGGCGGAATACCGATCACTTAAGACGCAAGTTCCTTTTGTCTAGTGACTTAGAGCGGCCGTGCGATTTGAGATGTTGGGCACTCAATCGCCGTACGATGGCGCCCTGGAACCGCGCCCTGGGCGCTCGGCACCCGACCAGTCGTCTGGGCTCGTTCGTAACACATTGCCAAGCCGTCGGATACGGCTTAAGTGATCGGTATTCCGCGAAGGCGGACTTCCCGAGGTTGCAGCGGCGGGTTTCAACCCGCCGTGATGCGTGCCGTGATGCGTGAGGGATGCGCGCCCGGAGGGCCGGGACGGCGCCGCGAGCGCCGGGGCCTCAGCTCCGCGAAGATGCCTGGCGCGGCGGTGGCCCGGCGCGGTTGGGCACAGTGGTACCGTGCCCTACCGCGCGCGCAGCCCGGTTCGGCGCCCCGGCGCCGAACACGCCCAGGGAATGCAGTTGCTACGTTCCACGCAACGAGAGCCGTTTGGGAGATGAAGAGAGATGCCTGAGCTGACGCTCGCCGAGGTCGCGCGCATCGCGGAGGGGGAGGTGGAGGGCGACGCGTCGCTGGCCGTGCGCGGCGTGAAGCCCCTGGACGAGGCCGGGCCGGGCGACCTCTCGTTCGTTGCCGAGGCCCGCTACTTCCCGTACATTCACGCCTCGCAAGCCGGTGCGCTGCTGGTGGCGCGCGGGAGCGAGGCGCCGCTGAAGGCCGGCACCCCGGTGGTCCGCGTGGATGACCCGCGCCGCGCCCTGGCCCGCGTCCTCGCCGCGCTCTACCCCGAGACGCGGCCCGCGCCGGGGGTGCACCCGACGGCGGTGCTGGGCGAGGGGGCGCGGGTGGCCCCCACGGCGTCGGTGGGCGCATACGCGGTGATCGGCGACGGGTCCACCGTGGGCGAGCGGGCGCGGATCGGGGCGCACGTGGTGATCGGGCGCGACTGCGCCGTGGGCGACGACGCCCTGATCCACCCGCAGGTGACGCTGTACGACGGGACCCGCGTGGGCGAGCGCTCGATCATCCACAGCGGCGCGCGGCTGGGCGCCGACGGCTTCGGCTACGTGCCCGAGGGCGGCGGGCTGGCCAAGGTGCCGCAGGTGGGGCGCTGCGTGATCGAGGCCGACGTGGAGGTGGGCGCCAACACCACCATCGACCGCGGCTCCATCGGCGACACGGTGGTGGGGCGGGGGAGCAAGGTGGACAACCTGGTGCAGATCGGCCACAACTGCCGCCTGGGGCGCAGCGTGATCGTGGTGAGCCAGGTGGGGATCTCGGGCTCGACGCGGGTGGGCGACGGCGCCGTGCTGGGCGGGCAGGCCGGGATCCAGGGGCACATCCAGATCGGCGCCGGCGCCCGGATCGGCGGGCAGGCGGGGGTGATCGGCGACATCCCGGCCGGATCGACGGTGTCGGGATACCCCGCCAGGCCGCACCGCGAGGCGATGCGGATCCAGGCGGCGCTGTCGAAGCTTCCCGAGCTGGTGAAGCGGTTTCGCGAGATCGAGCGCGCGGTGTTCGGCAACGGCACCGCCCGCTCGTAAACGTTTCGGACGACCTCGTTCCTGACATAGATGCCGACGACTCCCAGACAGAACACACTGGCCGCCCCCGCCGAGCTGGAGGGCGTGGGGCTGCACACCGGCGCGCCGGTGAAGATGCGCCTCCTTCCGGCCGCCGTGGGCACCGGCGTGGTCTTCCGCCGCGTGGACCTGGAGGGGAGCCCCGAGATCCCCGCGCTGGTCGGCCACGTGACGACGACCGACCGCGGCACCACGCTGGCGGCCGGCGAGGCGCGCGTGCACACCGTGGAGCACCTGCTGGCCGCCGTGGTCGCGCGCCAGGTGGACAACCTGCTGGTGGAGCTGGAGGGCCCCGAGCCCCCCGCCATGGACGGGAGCTCGCAGGGCTTCGACGCCGCGCTGGCCCAGGCCGGGGTGGAGGAGCAGGACGCGCCGGCGAAGCTGATCGTGGTGGACGAGACGTTCTCGCTGACCAAGGGGGCGGCGGAGTACGTGGTGGCCCCCTCGCAGGGGTACCGGCTGTCGACCACGATCGAGTTCGACCACCCCGCGGTGGGGCGGCAGTACGCCAGTTTCCGGGTGGACGACGGCTCGTTCGCGCGCGAGATGGCGCCGGCGCGCACCTTCTGCTTCGAGCGCGAGGTGGAGGAGCTGTATTCGCGCGGGCTGGCGCAGGGCGGCACGGTGCAGAACGCGGTGGTGCTCGGTGAGGACGGCGGGATCGTGGGGGGGACGGCGCTGCGCTTCCCCGACGAGTTCGTGCGGCACAAGGCGCTGGACGTGATCGGCGACCTGGCGCTGGTGGGGGCGCGGCTCTCGGCGCACGTGATCGCCGAGAAGCCGGGGCACAAGGGGAACGTGGCGCTGGCGCAGGAGCTGGTGGCGCGGAACGAGAAGAAGAAGAACACCCGCCCGATGCTCTCCATCGAGCAGATCTTCCAGTATCTCCCCCACCGCTACCCGTTCCTGCTGGTGGACCGGGTGATCGAGTTCGAGGAGCGCAAGCGGATCGTGGGGCTGAAGAACGTGACGATCAACGAGCCGTTCTTCGTGGGCCACTTTCCCGGCCGGCCGGTGATGCCGGGGGTGCTGATCATCGAGGCGATGGCGCAGGTGGGCGGGCTGCTGGTGCTGGAGCAGATGGAGAACCTGGAGGAGAAGGTGATCTACTTCATGTCGCTCGACAACGTGAAGTGGCGCCGCCCGGTGGTTCCCGGCGACCAGATCCGCTTCGAGGTGGAGGTGCTGCAGATCCGCGGGTCGAACTGCCGGATGAAGGGCGTGGGGCGGGTGGACGGCCAGGTGGTGGCCGAGGCGGAGATGATGGCCCGCGTGGTGGACCGCTGAGGTGGCGATGACGATTCCTACGACGGACCCGGCGTCCGACATCCACCCGACCGCCCTGGTCGACCCCTCGGCCGAGCTCGCGCCGGGGGTGGTGGTGGGCCCCTACTCGATCATCGGGCCCAACGTGAAGGTGGGCGCGCGCACGCGCATCGCGGGGCACGTGATGATCGAGCGCGACACCACCGTGGGCGAGGAGTGCACGATCCACCAGGGCGCCGTCCTGGGCACCGACCCGCAGGACCTGAAGTACATGGGCGAGCCGACCACGCTGGTGGTGGGCGACCGCACGGTGATCCGCGAGTACGCGACGCTGAACCGCGGGACGATCGCCAGCGGCGTGACGCGCGTGGGGAGCGACTGCATGCTGATGGCCTACACCCACGTGGCGCACGACTGCCACCTGGGGAGCCACGTGATCCTGTCGAACGCGGTGAACATGGCCGGCCACGTGAGCATCGGCGACTGGGCCATCGTGGGCGGGCTGACGCCGATCCACCAGTTCGTGCGCATCGGCGCGCACGCGTTCGTGGGCGGGGCCACGCGCGTGGCCAAGGACGTTCCCCCGTACGTGAAGGCGGCGGGGAGCCCGATGCAGCTGTACGGCCTCAACTCCGTGGGGCTGCAGCGCCGCGGCTTTCCCGAAGAGGTGCGGCGCGAGCTGAAGCGCGCCTACCGCCTGTTCTTCGCCAGCAACCACAACGTGAAGCAGGCGCTGGAGCGCGCGCGCGAGGAGCTGCGCGCGATCCCCGAGGTGGAGGTGTTCCTCTCCTTCTTCGAGAACAGCGAGCGCGGGGTGCAGGTTTGACGGCAGGGGACGAGGTGCCAGGGAACAGGGAACAGGGGACAGGGGACAGCCTGCGGGGTGAGCGCGCGGGTCTGTCCCCGCGCGTCTTCTCGGGCCTCGCCGCTGGCATGCGCACGGATCCTTCGGCCTGCGGTCTCTTGCTCACGCCGCGGATCGGGCGTGGTCGGCCTCAGGATGACGGTGCTCCCGTCGCGAGGGCGGTGGAGGCGGCGGTATGAGCGCGACTCGTGTGGGCGTGATCGGGGCCGGGTCGCTGGGCTTTCACCACGCGCGCATCCTGCGCGAGGTGGCGGGGGCACAGATGGCGGGGATCTTCGACACGAGCGCGGAGCGCGCGGCGGCGGTCTCGGCCGAGCTGGGGGTGGAGGCGTTCCCCTCGCTGGAGGCGTTCCTGGGGTCCGTCGACGCGGCCGTCGTCGCGGTGCCGACCACGGCGCACGCCCAGGTGGCGCTGGCGGCGCTGGACGCGGGGGTGCACCTGCTGATCGAGAAGCCGATCGCCGCGTCGGTCGAGGAGGCGGACGCCATCGTGGCGAAGGCCCAGGCGAACGGGCTGACCGTGGCCACCGGGCACGTGGAGCGCTTCAACGGGGCGCTGCGGGCGTGCGAGCAGTACCTGGAGGATCCGCGCTTCGCCGAAAGCCACCGGCTGGCGCCGTTCGGGCCGCGCGGGACGGACGTGGCCGTGGTGCTGGACCTGATGATCCA
>DASWMA010000224.1:0-5549 GCA_036399995.1 Longimicrobium sp.
CCCTCGACGAGCTGCAGCGCACCGAGTTCGCGCTGGTGCGCGGCCGCGCCGAGCGCGCGCGCACGCTCGAGCGGCGCACCGGGGCGCTGGTGCTGAGCGGCGGCCTCCTGGCGCTGCTGCTGGCCGCCGCCGCCGGCGCCATGGTGATGCGCCGCACCGCCCGGCTCGACGACACCAACCGGCTGCTGCGCGCCGAGGCGGCCGAGCGCATCCTGGCGCGGCAGGCCGCCGAGCGGCTGGCCCGGCAGAACGAGCTGCTGCTGAACGCCGCGGCCGAGGGGATCTACGGGGTGGACGCGCACGGCTACACCACCTTCGTGAACCCCGCCGCGGCCGCCATGCTGGGCTACAGCGCCGACGACCTTCCCGGCCGCCCGTACGAGGCCACGCTCCTGGCCCGCGCCGGCGGCGAAGACCCGGTGCGCGCCACCCTCCTCTCCGGCGAGGCCCGCACCGTGGCCGACGCCGTCTTCCGCCGCGCCGACGGGAGCCGCTTCCCGGTGGAGTTCACCTGCACGCCGATCGTGGAGGAGAACCACATCGCCGGCGCCGTGATCACCTTCCGCGACGTGACCGAGCGGCGCGAGGTCGACCGGATGAAGGACGAGTTCATCTCGGTGGTCAGCCACGAGCTCCGCACGCCGCTCACCGCCATCCGCGGCTCGCTGGGGCTGCTGGCGGCGGGGAAGGCGGGCGACATCCCCCAGCGGGGGCAGCGGATGCTGGAGATCGCGGTGCAGAACACCGACCGGCTGATCCGGCTGATCAACGACATCCTCGACATCGAGCGGATCGAGAGCGGGAAGGTGGCGATGGAGCCGGCCCCGGTGAACGCCGCCGAGCTGGCCCAGGGCGCCGTGGACGTGATGCTCCAGATGGCCGAGCGCGCGGGGGTGGAGCTGTACGTGTGGGCCGAGCCGCTGCGCCTGGTGGCCGACGCCGACCGGCTCCTGCAGGTGCTCACCAACCTGATCTCCAACGCCATCAAGTTCAGCCCCCCCGGCACCAGCGTGCAGCTCACCGTGGAGCCGGTGGCCGGCGAGGCGGTGTTCCGCGTGAGCGACCAGGGGCGCGGCATCCCGCAGGACCGGCTGGAGAGCATCTTCGAGCGCTTCCAGCAGGTCGACTCGTCGGACTCGCGGCAGAAGGGGGGCACGGGGCTGGGGCTGGCCATCTGCCGCAGCATCGTGTCGCAGCACGGCGGCCGGATCTGGGCCGAGAGCGAGCCGGGGGAGGGGAGCACCTTCTCGTTCACCCTCCCCCTCTCGGCCCCGGTGCACGTGGAGGACGACGAGGCCGACGCGCGCGCCGACGACTTCGTGATGGAGAATCTGCCGCGCGACGGGCGGCTGCACGTGCTGGTGGTGGAAGACGACGCCGACCTGGCCGGCGTGCTGGCCGAGACCTTCGAGCGGCGTGGCGTGGTGAGCGACGTGGCGGGAAGCGGCGAGGCGGCGTGGCAGGTGGCGCGCCGCCGGCGCCCCGACGCGGTGGTGCTCGACATCTCCATCCCCGAGGGCGACGGCTACTGGCTGGCCGAGCGCTTCAGCCACGAGCCCACCCTGTGCGACGTGCCGATCGTGGCCTATACCGCGCTGGACCTGAACGAGAACCAGCGCGACCGGCTGCGCGCCGTCGGCGTGGAGGTGCTCACCAAGAGCCGGGTGGAGCCGGTGGAGCTGGAGCGCCGCGTGATGGCGCTGCTGCAGCGGGGCGGCGGAGGGGGTGGGGAGTGAATGCAGGTTTCCTTAGCACCCTGCAGTACCCGTGACGGGAGGACGCCGGCGGGATCGGGCGTGTCCCTCCGCTGCGCTCCGGGCGGGGCTTCGCACGCCGCAGGCAACGATACCGCCGTTGCCAGTGGCGCCGAGCCCCCGGCACTCCCCGCGGCATCGGCGCGGGCGCGCCGGGGTCTCGGCCCTCCGGGCGCCTCCCTCACGCGGCCGCCGTGGACCCGCGCGATCCGCAGGCAAGTGAGGCAACGTCCACCGGCGGCTGAAGCCGCAGCAACAACTACGAAAAGCCTCGCAAACTGCGCGAGGCTTCAACGGCCGGGGTCGCTGCCTCTTTCATCCTCCGTGGCCGCGCGGAGCGCGGTGGGAGACTCGGGAGGAAGATGGGGGACGCGTATCGTCCGGGGCTGGACGTGCGGCCAGGAAACGCCACGATGCGTGAGGGATGCGCGCCCGGAGGGCCGGGACGGCGCCGCGCGTGACGGACGTCGACGGATCGGCTGGATGGCCGGCGCGGCGGTGGCCCGGCTGCGTTGGGCACGGCGGTATCGTGCCCTACGCAGCGCGCAGCCCGGCCCGGAGCGCAGCGGAGGGACACGCCCAACCCCCGCCGCCGGTCCGTTGTCCACGTCACGTCGCCCGACACGGGGGATCGAGGGGCGGCGGCCCGCCGTTTGCCGTCCACACATGCGATCCCATGCGTCGGTTCCGGCGGCGCGTGCACACGCTGCTCCGTCAGTTCCCAAAGGCCGATCCGTGGGGCGCGGCGGGGTGACGGGTACGCCTGTCTTTGCGTCTATGGGCATGTCCGGCAACGACTTGCGACCCGTGTAAATCCGCTTCGCTCCCGCTGGCGTATCTTTGCGGCGGGTCGACGGGGCGAAACCGAATTCGATCGATGAGCCGACGCATTCTGATCGTGGACGACGAGGACGACATCCGCGAGGTCGCGCAGATGTCGCTGGAGATGGTGGCGGGTTGGGAGGTGATCCCCGCGCGCAACGGCGAGGAGGGGGTGCGCCTGGCCGCCGAGCACCAGCCCGACGCCATCCTGCTGGACGTGATGATGCCGGGGATGGACGGACCCGCCACCGCGCTGCGGCTGCGGGAGGACCCGTCCACCGCCGGGATCCCCGTGATCCTGCTGACCGCCAAGGTGCAGCCCGCCGACCGGCGCCGCTTCGAGGGGCTGGACGTGGCGGGGGTGCTGGCCAAGCCGTTCGACCCCATGGAGCTGGCCGCCCAGGTGTGCAGCACGCTGGGTTGGCCGGCGTGACGCACTCCGCGCACCCCGCGCGCGTGCTGGTGGCCGGCTTTCCCGACGGTGTGGCGGCCTTCCTGGCGCGGCAGCTCCGCGGCGTGACCGTGGAGGCCGCCCCCGACGCCGCGGCCGCCCGCGCCGAGCTGGCCCGCGGCGGGTGGTCGCTCCTCCTGCTGAACGACGCCATCCCCGGCGGCGACGCGGGCGGCGTGCTGCGGGGCGCCCCCTCACTTCCCCCCACCTTCCTCTGCCTTCCCCGCGGCGGCGCTCCCGAGCCGCGCTCCACCGTCCACCTCCCCGGCGTCACCCACACCTTCGTGCACCCGATCGACCGGCAGGCGCTGGTGCGCGAGGCGTGCGCCGTGCTGGGGCTGGGCGAGGCCGCGCCCTCCGCCGACACGCCGGGCCCGGCCGCGGGGCGCGACGCGCTGGGCGACGCGGTGCGGCAGGCGTGGGAGCGCTTCCGCGGCCCGGTGACCGCGCGGGTGGACGCCGTGGAGAACGCGGCGATCGCCGTGCTGGAGGGGACGCTGACCGAGGAGGACCGCCGCCACGCCGAGCGCGAGGCGCACAAGCTGGCCGGCTCGGTGGGCACCTTCGGCTTCGCGCAGGGGTCTCGGCTGGCACGCGAGGTGGAGACGCTGCTGCAGGGGAGCGACCCGCTGGGGCAGGCCGAGGCGCTGCGCCTGACCGACCTGGCGGTGGCGCTGCGCCGCGAGCTGGCGCGCCCCCCGTCGCCCACCACCGCGCCGGCGCCCACGCGGGTGAAGGAGGAGGAGCAGCGCCCCGACGGCGAGCGGGTGCTGCCGCTGCTGCTGGTGGTGGACGACGACCCCGAGCTGGCCGAGCGGATCTCCATGGAGGCCTCGGGGCGGGGGATGCGCACGCGCGTGGCCCGCAGCGTGGCCGAGGCGCGCGTGGCCGTGGCCGACGAGCCGCCGGCGGCCGCGCTGCTCGACCTGTCGTTCGAAGACGAAGGAAGGAGCGGGCTGGAGCTGCTGGCCGAGCTCACCGCGCACACGCCGCGCATCCCGGTGATCGTGCTGACCGGGAGCGGCGCCTTCACCGACCGCGTGGAGGTGGCGCGGACCGGCGGGATGGGCTTTCTGCAGAAGCCGGTCTCCCCCGGCACCGCGGTGGACGCGGTGGAGGGGGTGCTGCACCGCGGCCGCCACGGCCGCTCCAGCGTCCTGGCCGTGGACGACGACCCGCTGGTGCTGGAGGCCGTGCGCGCGCTGCTGGCCCCGGCGGGGGTGGAGGTGCACGCGCTGGACGACCCGCTGCGGATGTGGGACGCGCTGGAAGAGGTCTGCCCCGACGCCGTGCTGCTCGACATCGACATGCCCGGCGTGGGCGGGATCGAGCTGTGCCGGGTGATGCGCAACGACGCCCGCTGGAGCGCCACCCCCGTCATCTTCCTGACCGCGCGCACGGAAGCGGAGACGGTGGAGCGCGTCTTCGCGGCGGGCGCCGACGACTACGTGGCCAAGCCCTTCGTGGGCCCCGAGCTGGTGACGCGCGTCACCAACCGCCTGGAGCGCGTGCAGCTGCACCGCGCGCTGGCCGACAGCGACCCGCTGACCGGCGTGGCCAACCGCCGCCGCAGCCAGGAGCTGATGGGGCAGCTCCTCCACCTCGCCGCGCGCAGCAAGCGCCCCTTCGCGCTGGCATTGCTCGACCTCGACCACTTCAAGCAGGTGAACGACCGGTACGGCCACGGCACGGGCGACGAGGTGCTGCGCCGCGTGGCCCGCCTGCTGGAGCGCGCCTTCCGCGCCGAAGACGTGGTGGCGCGCTGGGGCGGGGAAGAGTTCGTGGTGGGGATGTACGGGATGGACAAGGACGACGCGGTGGCGCGGCTGGCCGAGGTGCTCGACCAGCTGCGCGAGGAGGCGTTCACCCTTCCCGGGAGCGAGCCGCTGCGCGTAGCCTTCAGCGCGGGGATCGCGCAGTTCCCGGTGGACGGCGCCGACCTGCCGGCGCTGTACCGGGTGGCCGACGCCACCCTCTACCAGGCCAAGGAGGCGGGGCGCGGGCTGGTGCTTCCCGCCGGGTGGACCCCCGAGCGCCCCGACCGGGCCGAGCACGTGGACGTGCTGGTGGTGGAAGACGACCCGGCGGTGGCGCAGCTCCTGTTGCACGCGCTGGAGACGCGCGGCTACGGCTCGCGCTGGATCGCCGACGGGCGCGAGGCGGCCGACGCGCTCACCGGCTCGCGCCCCACGCTGCGCGCGCGGCTGGTGCTGCTGGACGTGGACCTGCCGGGGATGGACGGCCACGCGGTGCTGCGCCGCCTGGCGCGCGACCGGGTGCTCGAGCGGACGCGGGTGATCGTGCTGACGGTGCGCGCGCACGAGGCCGAGGTGGTGCAGGCGCTGGAAGAAGGCGCCTTCGACCACGTGAGCAAGCCGTTCAGCGTGCCGATCCTCCTGCAGCGCATCCGCCGCGCGATCCAGGCGTGAGCATGAGCATGAGTGCGAAAGTGCGAGAGTGCGAGAGTGCGAAAGTACTCGCGGCACGCGAACGCGGTCGCGTGCTCGCCGCGCCCGGCGACG
>DASWMA010000225.1:0-2519 GCA_036399995.1 Longimicrobium sp.
GCTGAGCGAGGCCGCCACCCTGGCGGGGATGCTGATGCCGCCCCGGGTGATCCGCCCCGACGCCATGCCCGGCGCGGTGGGGGCGCGGCGCAACGAGGTGCTGCGGCGGATGCTGGAGGCGGGGAGGATCGACCGCGCCGCCTACGACCAGGCCACGCGCGATCCGCTGGCCTTCCAGCCGGGGATCGACTACGCGCCGATGACGCGGCCCGCCGGGTGGGGCCAGGAGCCCGAGGTGATCCGGCTGCCGCCGGGGTCGATCCCCGCCAGCGACTCGGCGGCCGCGCGGGCTAGCGCCGCGGAGAACGGGCAGAGTCCCCCCGCGCCCGCGCCGAATCCCGCCGGCTGACGCTGTCGCGCCGGGAGCTGTCGCGCCGCACGGTGTCGGCGCGCGCGCTGTCGGCCTGCAGGGTGTCGGCGACCACGTGGGGGCGCGACAGGTGGATCTGCACCAGCTTCCACTCGCCGCGGTCCTGCGCGTACACCCCCGAGGCGCGCAGCCACTGCGGCTCGCGCGTGCCGCCCAGCGGCATGAACTGGATCGGCGTGCTGAACCACCCCGTGGTCTCGCGCAGCCCCACCTGGACCCGCAGGTCGGTGGTCCGCGCGAACGCGGGGGTGGCCATGTCCAGGCTGTCGAGCGCCTGCGCCAGCCCCCCCCGGCCGATCCGCGCCACCCCGTCCGACATCCCCGAGCCCATCACCAGCACGTCTTCGGTCGGGTTGAGCGCGATCAGGGCGCGGTTCCGGTCGCCCTGCCCCAGCTCGTCGGCGAAGTTGCGCACGCGGGCGCGCAGCTCGTTGGCCGCGTCCTGCTGGTCGATGCGGCCGGGGTCGCGCTGGGTGTAGAAGCCGCGCGGCGTGCGCTCCACCTTCACCAGGTCGCAGGCGGAGAGCGCGACCAGGGCGGCGGCGGCGAGTGCTGTGAACGAATGGCGCACGTTCGGCGGGGTGCGGGGTAGAAGGTTGCCCAGGTGTGGACGGGTCCGAATCTGCGGCCCCGCGCCCGCGTGTCAAGCACGAGGAGTGCCGCGGCGTCCCTTGACGCTGCGGGCTGGCCGCACCATCGTCCAGGCCAGTGATCCCCTGCAACTGAACGGCTGATGATCTGGTTCGGCAATCTTTCGCACGCTCTCCGCATTCCCGTGCCCGCCATCGCGGCGGGCGACGAGGGGCAGCGCATGGAGGCGGCGCTCCGGCTGGTGGCGGCCCATGCCCCGCACCTGGAGGGCGACGCGCTGCTCGAAGCGCTGGCGGCCACCGGATACGTGGACGTGGCCACCGCGCGCCGGCTCCTTCCCTGCTACCGCCACTTCGACGCCGACCGCTGGTTCGCCGAGAGCCTGCGGTCGCTGTCGCTGAAGGGACCGCTGGTGGCCGACGAGTTCCGCGGGCGCATCGGCCGGGTGGTGGAAGACCTGACCGGCAACGCGCGGATCGAGGAGCTGGGCCCCGAGGGCGCGGTGCGCTTCACGCTGGGCCAGCGCGAGGGGATCGTGCTGGCCTACCCCTCGGTGCAGTTCAGCATCGGCGGGCCGGCGGCCAAGTCGGTGGAGGCGGCGGTGGAGGAGATGCCCGACGCGCTGGTGATCGTCGCGCGCAACTTCGGCGACGGCACGGGCGGGCAGCTCCGCTCGCTGCTCACCAACACCGGGATCCGCGGGACGCTGGTGACGGTGAACCTGCTGCTGGGGATCCGCGCCATGGCGCTCAAGTACCAGCCCGCCCCCGAGCGCGTGGTGGACCTGCTGAGCGTGGGCCGGCCGATCCGCTCGCAGGACGTGGCCACGCTGGGCGAGCGGGTGGCGGCGTAGGGCCGAACCGGCGACATCGGCGGATGACGAACGAGGGGGCGGGCCCGAACGGGTCCGCCCCTCGTCTGTTTGCATCCGCTCCGATCCGCCGGATCATATCACAATCGCCGGATCTCATATCACAATCATCGTGAATCCGGCTGAACACAACTGCAAAAGCGGGTCACACGGAGGAACGGAGGAAACGGAGAACTTCAGCGCAGTTCCTCCGTTCCCTCCGTTCTTCTCCGCTGCTCTGTGTGACCATTCAGCGGTGCCGGCCAGGCATTGCCGACGCGGATCTGGTATCAATCAGCCGAACAGGTCGAGCTCGGCCGTGCCGCCCGCGGCGGGGGTGTCTGGTCCGCCACCGTTGGAGGACGGCTCCGGGGCGTCGGCAGACGCGGCGGGCGGCGCATCCGCATCGCCATCATCGACCGGGGCTCCGCCGTCGGTGTCCTCGACGACGACGATGTCGCCCGCGGGGGGCGGCCCGTCACCTCCCGGGGTGGCGGGAAGCTCGCGCTCGGCCACGTAGGTGACGGTGGCGATGCGCTCGTTGCCGGTGATGCCCACGGCCTTCTCCGCGGCGCCCGCGCGGCCCGCGGCGGGGACGGCGTCCAGCTTCACGCGCACCATCTTCCCGCCGCTGGTCACGGCCATCAGGTCTTCGCCCGGGTGGCCCTCCAGCGCGGCCACCACGTCGCCGCTCTCCTTGGCCGGCGT
>DASWMA010000226.1:0-2665 GCA_036399995.1 Longimicrobium sp.
CGAGCAGCTCGTCGCTGAGCCAGGCGCGCTGCCAGGCGGCGTAGTCGGCGTACTGCACCTCCGGCTCCGGGAGCGGCGAGCCCTCGCCGGCGGCGAACGCCGCGTAGAGCGCGGAGAGCTCGCGCATCAGCACCCCCGTGGACCACCCGTCGGTCACGATGTGGTGCAGGGTGAGGAAAAAGGCGAAGTCGCCCTCGCCCATGCGCGCGAGCACGGCGCGGAGGAGCGGCCCCCGCTCCAGGTCGAAGGGGCGGTGCGTCTCCTCGGCCGCCAGCGACTGTACGGCCTCGTCGCGCGCGGGCCCCGGCAGCCCGCTCAGGTCTACCTGGCGGAGCGGCGTGGGGCCGGCGGGGTGGATCACCTGCACCACCCGCCCGCCCGACTCGCGGAAGGTGGTGCGGAGCGACTCGTGGCGCCGCACCACTTCGGCGAGCGCCCGCTCCAGCACCGGTGCCTCCATCCCGCCGCGCAGCCGCAGGCGGTAGTGCAGGTTGTACGCAGGGCTCCCGGGGTCGCGCCGCCACGCCGTCCAGAGACGCTCCTGCCCGAAGGAGAGCGCCAGCTCGCCCTCGCGCGGGACCCTGCGGAGGGGGAGGAGCGGGCCGCCGCCGGCGGAGACGGCCGCCTGCACCCGCTCGCCCAGCCCGGCCACCGTGGGGCTCTCGAAGAGGGCCCGCAGCGGCACCTCGGCCCCGAACGCCTCCCGCACGCGCGAGATCACGCGCGTGGCCAGCAGCGAGTGCCCGCCCAGCTCGAAGAAGCCGTCGTGGACGCCCACCCGGTCGCGGCCGAGCACCTCGGCCCAGATCGCGGCCACGACCTCCTCCACCGGCGATCTCGGGGGGACGTACGCCGCCTCCGCCTCCCAGGCGGGCGCGGGGAGGGCCCCCCGGTCTACCTTGCCACCGGGCGTCCGGGGAAAGCTCTCCAGCGCCACGAAGGCGGACGGCACCATGTAGTCCGGGAGGCGGGCACCCAGGTGGGCGCGGAGCGCGGCCGCCGCCACGCCCTCGCGCCCGGCGGGGACGACGTATCCCACCAGGCGCCGGTCGCCCGGCGCGGCCTCGCGCGCCAGCACCACCGCCTCGCGCACGCCGGGGTGCTGCAGGAGGGCGGCCTCCACCTCGGCCGGCTCGATCCGGAAGCCGCGCACCTTGACCTGCTGGTCCACGCGGCCCAGGAACTCGATCTCTCCCCCGGCGAGCCGGCGCACCCGGTCGCCGGTGCGGTACATCCGCGCGCTCCCCAGCTCCGGGAAGGGGTTGTCCACGAAGGCGGCGCGCGTCTTCTCCGCGTCGTTCAGGTAGCCCAGCCCCAGGCAGGCGCCGGAGAGGTAGAGCTCCCCCGCCACTCCCGCCGGAACCAGCCCGCGGCCGCCGTCCAGCACCAGCGCGTGCGTGTTGGCGATCGGCCGGCCGATGGGGATGCGCTCGCCCTCGCGCCCCGTCACCGGGTGCCAGATGCAGCCGATGCTCGCCTCGGTGGGCCCGTAGAGGTTGGCCACGCGCACGCCGGGGAAGCGCTCCATGAAGGCGTACGTGGTCGCCGCGGTGATCTGCTCCCCCCCGACGACCACCACCCGCAGCGACGCCAGCGAGCGCCGCGCCTCCCCGTCTTCCACCAGCCGGGGGACCAGCTCGTTGAAGACGGAGGGGACGAAGTCGGTCATCGTCACCCCGTGCCGCCCGACCAGCGCGGCCACCGGCCCGGCGGCGAGCTCGTCGTCGCTCGCGAGCATCACGCTCCGGCCGCCGGCGATCAGCGGCCAGAAGAGCTGCCACACCGCGCTGTCGTACACGTGCCGCGTCGTCTGGAGCACCGCCTCGGCGGCCGCCGCCCCGAAGGTCTCGCTCATCCACCGGAAGCGGTTGGTGATCCCGCGGTGGGGCACCAGCACGCCCTTGGGCGTACCCGTGGAGCCGGAGGTGTAGATCACGTACAGCGGATCTTCCGGCGACCGCTCCCCGCGGGTGCGCTCCCGGGGGGCGTCGTCGGCCCCTTCCCCGGGCAGGGGGAGGAAGGTGCGGCCCAGCTCCGCTTCGCCGAAGGGGAGGGCGCCGTCGACCAGCACCACCTCGCTTCCCAGGTCGTCCAGGACCTGGCGGAGCCTCGCCGCGGGCCAGCGCACGTCGAGGGGCGAGAACGCCGCGCCCGCCTTCATCACCCCCAGCATGGCCACGGGTACCCCCAGGCCGCGCTCCATCAGGATCGGCACGCAGCTCCCCCTCCCGATCCCGCGCGCCGCGAGCGCCGCGGCCACGGCCTCGGCCCGCCGGTCGAGCCCCGCATACGTCAGCGTCGCCGCGCCCAGCACCACGGCGGTCGCGTCCGGGGTGCGCGCCGCCCGGGCCTCGATCAGCGCGTCGATGCACGCCTCCGCGTCCCACGTCACAGAGGGCCCGCGCGACTCATCCAGGAGCCGCGCGCGCTCCGCCTCGGCCAGCAGCGGCAGCGAGCCCACCGGCCGCGCCGGGTCGGCGGCCATCCCCTCCAGCACCCGCCGCAGGTAGTCGAGCGAGCGCGCCACCGTGGCGCCGTCGAAGAGCGCCGCCGCGTACTCCACCGTGCCCACGATCCTCCCGCCCCGCTCGAAGAGGGTGAGCGAGAGGTCGAACTTCGCCGTCACCTGCGATGCCGCCCCCCCGGAGCCCGCCGGGGCTGGCGC
>DASWMA010000227.1:0-1820 GCA_036399995.1 Longimicrobium sp.
CGGGATCACCGACACGTGGGTGACCGCGAAGGTGCCGCGCGCCAGCGCCCCGCGCGACGCCTGCGCGGCCGCGCCGCTGCTCACCGTGGCGGCCAGCGCGCAGGCCGCCAGCAGCCCCCCCGCCGCCGGGCCGAAGGGATGAGGTGTGAATCGCATGTCCGTGCTGGTTGGGCCGCGGTCGGGCGGCGATGGGAAGCGCGCTGCGCGAAGATGGGACGGATCGTGTGGCCAACGGTGAGGATGAGGATACGGATGCGCCTCCGTCTGGCAAGCAGAATGTGACGAGACGTCCGGCGGCCGCCGTGAACCCGCTGTCGGGCGGATGGAGGATTCCTCCGCGAGCGAGATCTGCTCATCAAGATGTATAGGATTTGACTTATATAAGATCGTATTTATATTGCGGGACGTGATCACCGGAACCCGAACCCTCAACAGGCCCATGAAGCTCGACATCGACATCGCCCATCACGTCGGCGCGGTTGCTCGCGTGGTGGGGACGCGTGACATCGACGGCCGGCCGGCACGCGTGGTGGCCGCCACCCGCACCTACGACACCACCATCGACGACCTGTGGGACGCGCTCACCACCGCCGAGCGCATCCCCCGCTGGTTCATGCCGATCACCGGCGACCTGCGCCTGGGCGGGCGCTACCAGCTGCAGGGGAACGCGGGGGGCGAGATCACCCGGTGCGAGCCGCCCCGCCACCTGGGCCTCACCTGGGAATACGGCGGCGACGTCTCGTGGGTGCAGGTGCGGCTGGAAGAGGCGCCGGGCGGCACCACCCGCCTGGAGCTGGAGCACGTGGCGCACGTACCCGACGAGATGTGGGACCAGTACGGCCCCGGCGGCGTGGGCGTGGGGTGGGACAGCGGGCTCCTGGGCCTCGCCAACCACCTGGCGAGTGGCGCGGCGATGGACCCGCAGGAGGCCGTCGCCTGGCTGGCGTCGGAGCAGGGGAAGGACTTCGTGCGGCGCAGCAGCGACGACTGGGGCCGCGCCTCGATCGCCGCGGGGACGGATCCGGAGGCCGCCAGGGCGTCGGCCGAACGGACGAGGGCGGCATACACCGGTGAAGACGGCGCCGCGCCGGCGGAGGAGCCGGCGGGCTGATGCACGCCTTCGACGTGCTGGGCAACCCCGTCCGCCGCCGCATCCTGGAGCTGCTCGCCACCGGCGAGCAGACCTCCGGCACCATCGTAGAGGTGGTGCAGCGCGAGTTCGACATCACGCAGCCCGCCGTGAGCCAGCACCTGCGGGTGCTGCGCGAAAGCGGGTTCGCCACGGTGCGGGCCCAGGGCGCCCGCCGCCTCTACCGCGTGGACGCGCTCCCGCTGAACGAGGTGGATGCGTGGATCAACGGCATCCGCCAGCAGTGGGAGCAGCGGCTCGACTCGCTGGCCGGCGAGGTGGCGCGGGGAAAGCGCGAGCGGGGAGAGGGCTGAGCGGCGTCCAGGGCAGATCCCCAGGCATTTCGTCCGGCATCGTCCACCGGCGGCTGAAGCCGCAGCAACAACGACGAAAAGCCTCGCAAACTGCGCGAGGCTTCAACAGCCGAGGTCGCTGCTTCTCCCTGCATCGGGGCGCCCGCGATGGGTCGCCCCCGATGCTGTTGTGCTACTTCTTCATCGAATGGATCAGGCCGATCACGGCGATCAGGAGCAGGAGCACGCCCGCGCCCATCAGCACGTACCGGATCGCGCCGGCGCGGACCAGCACGATGCCGATGGTGTTGAGGCTGGTGCCGATGGCCATCACCGAGATCCAGAGCGCGGTCTTCTGCTGTGACTGTTCCGGCACGCATACCTCTTGGGGTGTGAGA
>DASWMA010000228.1:0-4376 GCA_036399995.1 Longimicrobium sp.
ACGACGAGCTGCGATGAGCGACCCGCGGGACACCGCCGTGCCCGCGGGCCCGTCCGTGGAGGACGAGGCGCGCGCGTTCGTGGACGCGATCGAAGGGCGCGCCGATCCGCTGATGCGCGAATCGGCGACGTGGTCGTGGGAGGCGGCCACCGGCGGGGGCCAGGAGGCGCTGGAGCGCGCGTCGCAGGCCCGCGCCGCGGTGAACCTGCTGTTCTCGGACGCCGAGGGCGCGCGGAAGGTGCGCGGGTGGCTGGAGGGCGGCCGGGTGCGCGATCCCCTGCTCCGCCGCCGGCTGGAGCTGCTCGACCACGAGTACACGCGCAACCAGCTCCCGCCCGACACCATCCGCGACCTGGTGCGGCGCGGCGCCGACCTCGAGCACGTGTTCCACACCTTCCGCTCGACCTTCCGGGGCGAGCGGCTGTCGAACAACGAGCTGCTCGAGGCGTTCCAGGCCTCCACCGACTCGGCGCTCCGGCGCGAGGCGTGGGAGGCCAGCAAGGAGATCGGGCGCGAGGTGGCCGAGCCGCTGCGCGAGCTGGTGCGCCGCCGCAACGCCGCCGCGCGTACGCTGGGCTTTCCCAACTACTACGCGATGGAGCTGCACCTGCAGGAGCTGGGGGAAGACCGCCTGTTCGCCGTGCTCGACGAGTTCCGCGACCGCACCGACGAGCCCTTCCGCCGCTTCCGCCAGGAGATGGACGAGCGCCTGGCCGAGCGCTTCGGCGTGGCGACCGACGAGCTGCGGCCCTGGCACTGGGACGACTTCTTCGGCCAGGAGGCGCCGTCGGTCAGCGGGCGGGTGGAGCTCGACACGTGGTTCCGCGAGCGCGACCTGGTGCAGACGGCGGGCGAGTTCTTCCGCGGGATCGGGCTGCCCGTGGACGACGTGCTGGCGCGCAGCGACCTGTTCGAGCGCGAGGGGAAGGACCAGCACGCCTTCTGCGTGGACATCGACCGCCAGGGCGACGTGCGGGTGCTGTGCAACCTGCGGCCGAACGAGAAGTGGATGGGCACGCTGCTGCACGAGCTGGGGCACGCCGCCTACGACCGCTACGTCCCCCGCGAGCTCCCCTTCTCGCTGCGCACCATCGCCCACACGCTGAGCACCGAGGCCATCGCCATGTACATGGGCCGCCTCACGCGCGACCCGGCGTGGCTGCGCGACGTGGCCGGCGCCGAGCTCGACGACGCCCAGGCGGCCGACATCCAGGCGCAGCAGCGTGCGTCCATGCTGGTGAGCGCGCGGTGGATCCTGGTGATGGTGTACTTCGAGCGCGAGCTGTACCGCGACCCCGAGCGCGACGACCTGAACTCGCTCTGGTGGGACCTGGTCGAGCGGCTGCAGTACGTCCGCCGCCCCGAGGGGCGCGATGCGCCGGACTGGGCGAGCAAGATCCACTTCTCGCTGAGCCCCGTCTACTACCACAACTACCTGCTGGGCGAATTGATGGCCAGCCAGGTGTCGGCGCGCGCGCGGCGCGGGGTGCCGCAGGGGCGCAGCATCGCCGGCCACCCCCAGGTGGGCGGCTTCCTGCGCGAGAAGATCTTCACCCCCGGCGCCACGCTGGGGTGGAACGAGCTCCTGGTGCACGCCACCGGCGAAGAGCTGACCCCGCGCTACTTCGTGGACGAGTTCGTGGGCGCGTGATCCCCCCGCCCTCGCCGGCTTTCCCGCGTTGCCGGGAAGCCGGCGGGGCACGGGCGCGGTTTAGAAGCTCGTCGGTTTGATACGATACGCCTCCATCGATCTCCTCCGCCTTCCCGATCCACTTCCCCACCCCCCGCAGGCCGATTCCATGCGAGATCCGTCGTGGATGAAGCTGTCCGAAGAGATCCGCGCGCAGGACGGGCACCCCGCCGCGGGCCGTCCGGCGAAGCCGGGCGCGCACCCGGCCACCGATGCCGCGCCGGTGGACGACCGGCCGTACGAGGGCGACTGGGCCCGGTATCGTGCCCACTGGCGCGCGTTCTGGATGGGCAGCGGGGTGGGGTGGCTCACCATCGCGGGGCTCGTCTGGCTCCTCCCCCGCGTGGGCGCCGAGGGCGTGCTGGCGCTGCTGTTCCCCCTGTGGGGGCTCGCCTGGTTCGGGACCACGATCTTCACGGTGGCCAGGCTGGTCACGTTCTCGTGCCCGCGCTGCGGGAACACGTTCTTCAATCCGCTCCAGAGCCCCCTGTTCCAGTCGAAGTGCCGCTCGTGCGGGTTGATCAAGTTCGCCCCGAACGACCGCCCCCGCCCATTCCGCAAGGTTCCGTAGCCGCATCGCTGAACCGCGGTACGGAGGTACGGAGGTACGGAGGTACGGAGGTACGGAGGTACGGAGGTACGGAGGTACGGAGGTACGGAGGTACGGAGGTACGGAGGTACGGAGGTACGGAGGTACGGAGGTACGAAACAACGAGCCCTCTCCGGACGCATCGGTCCGGGGAGGGCTCCCCCGTTGTGGCTTTTTAGCCTCCCGCAGTTTGGGAGGCTTTCCGTCGTCGTTGCCGCGGCTTCAGCCGCCTTTGAATGCTGGCCGCCGAAGCGCTTCCACCATCACCTGGCCGTATCCACCAGCCCCGGGTCTGCCTGGGCGCGGGCGGCGCGCACGATGCCGAAGTGGGCGGCGGCGCTGTCGGGGCGGCCGGCGGCGGCCCAGGCGCGGCCCAGCAGCAGGTGCACGTCCATCCGGTTGGCGTACAGGTTCGACGATTCCAGGCTTCCCCGCAGCGCCGGCTGGAGCACCGCCACGGCTTCGCGCGGGCGGTTCATCCGCATCAGAACCGCGGCCAGGCTCACGTTCGTCCGCGTGTAGCCCATGCTGGGCGAGGTCATGGCCGCGCGGAACGAGGCGGCGGCGCGCGGCAGGTCGCCGCGCTCGCGGTGGAGGAGGCCCTCCACGTGGTGGTACAGCCGGTGGTCGCGCGCCAGGAAGCTCTGCGCGCCCAGCGTGCGCACGGTGTCGATCAGCCCCGCCAGCCGCGTGGTGTCGCCCATGGCCGCCAGCGCGTTGGAGCGGTGCGCCAGCGCCCACGCCCGCGACCGCGCCAGCGCGGAGGGCGCCGTACCCGGCGGGCGCAGGCGGGCGATGGAGTCGAACAGCGCGGCCGATTCGCGGTGGCGCCCCATCTCGAACAGCACCTGCGCCTCCATCAGCGCCACCCCCGGCACCGCGCCGGGCGAGGTGGGCGCGCTGTGGAAGGCGGCGCGCGCCTGCCGCGCGGCGGCCAGCGCCTCCTTCATCCGCCCCTGCTGGCGCAGCGACAGGGCCAGGTACCACCACCCGTCCACGATCCGTTCCTCGTCGCCGGTCTGCACCTGCTCGCGCAGGATGCGGTCGGCGCGCGCGTATTCGCCGCGGCGGATCAGGTGCTGCGCCAGCACCAGGATCCCGCTGGCGCCCAGCGACGGGTCGAGCGAGGTGGCGGTGCGCCACGCGGCGAGCGACTCGTCACCTCCCTCGGTGACCTCGAGGATCGAGTGCAGCGCCATCCAGGCGGCCGGCGAGCGGGGCTGCAGCCGTGTCCAGCGCCGCACCTCGCGCTCGGCCGCGGCCACCGAGTCGGCCATGTGGTAGGCCGACACCAGCTGGCGCATGGCGTCGCAGGCCATGCACCCGGGGCCGCTCCCGTCCATCCCGCGCGGGTCCAGCTCCATCACCCGCTTCAGCTGCGGGATCGCCTCCAGCGGGCGGGCGGCCGCCAGCAGCGCCATGGCCGTGTGGAAGGGCCCCGCCGGCTCGCGCGGGTAGCGCAGCGACAGCGTGTCGGCCAACGCGCGCAGCGTGGGCGACGAGGTCGCGCTGGCGTACCCCGCGCGGATGATCAGCCGCTCGCGGTCGCTGGCGAAGCGCGCCAGCCGCAGCGCCTGCTGCACCCGCCGCGCATGGCTGCTGTCGGCGTGCGTCTGCGCCGAGCGCCAGGCGGCCATCGCGAACGTGGTGTCTTCGGCCAGCGCCTCGTCGAAGAGCCGCGCGGCGCCGTCCACGTCGCCCTGCGCCCACGCCGACATCCCGCGCTGGTACAGCCGAGCCGCCAGCGGCGAGGTGGTGGTGAGCCCCGCCGGCCCGCTCGCCGCCGCGGGCAGGTCGCCCGCGATTCGCGCGGCGCCGCTGTCGGCCAGGGCCACCCGGTCGCTCCCCTCCAGGCGGTACGCGGCGATCACCGCGCCCGACTCCAGGTCCACCCGGCGCAGGTCCAGCCGCAGCCGGCCGCCGGCGAGCGGATACACGTCGCCCTCCACCAGCTGCGTGGCCCCGGCCGCGCGCGCGGCGGCCGCCAGCCCGGCGCCGGTGCTGTCCGGTCCGCCGCGCAGCCGCTCGAACACGGTGGCCCGGCTCACCACGCGCACGCCGCGCCCGCGCGCCAGCCCCGTCGCCAGCAGGTCGGCC
>DASWMA010000229.1:0-9644 GCA_036399995.1 Longimicrobium sp.
GGATGGGGCCGGCCGCAACGTCAGCGGCCCGCGGTCGACGGACCGATTCGGAGCCGATGGCGGATTCGATCAGGGGTCGACAACGCGGCGGAAGCGCCGGGTATCACGCGGAGTCCGTCCTGACCACAATATGGTGAGGGAGGGAGAAATCCCCGCAATTTCTTTTCCCTCGGCGAGGCGGGTGGGTGATCCGATGTTGCCGGAGAACGTTCCGGTTCCAGGACTGACGAATCTCACGCGGAGCAGCAGAGAAGCCGAGGAGATTGGTTGTTCTCTGCTTCCTCTGCTGCTCTGCGTGAGACATGTCCTTCCGGATCTCGATTCCGGAACGAGGCTCTGCAACGCGGTATGAAACCGGTGACACGGAGAACGGAACGACATCCGTTCGCGAGAAGAGGAACGAGGAACCCCGCCCCGGGAGATACCCGGGACGGGGTTCCTCACCATCACTCCTCCGGGCGGTGCTGCCTGGCAGTGACTGCGGACGCGCCCGGCGTAAGTGTTCAGCCGCATCTGGTATCAGCATCGGACGGGTGGAGCCCGCAAGGCGGGCTCCGGGCCGGGCGCGGGTGCCCGCTTTCAGCCCGCGGCCGCGTGGAAAGCCGGGCGCACGGCGGCGGCGGCCTGGTCGTTGCCGCCCTGCTCGCGCCGCAGCCGGACCAGGCTGTCGGCGGCGCGGGCCTCCAGCGCGCGGGAGCCGTACCCGCGCGCCAGCTTCATCGCTCCGCGGAAGGCGGCCGCCGCGCCCTCCACGTCGCCCCGGCGGTGCCGGAGCACCCCCGCCAGGCGCAGCGTCTCGGCCGACCACCACACCTCCTCGTACCGCTCCGCCGAGCGGGTGGCCAGCTGCAGCGAGGCGGCCGCCTCGTCCAGCTCGCCCAGGGCGAGCTGCGCCTCGGCCAGCAGCGAGTAGTAGTAGCTCAGGTTCAGCCCCAGGCCGAGGGCGCGGAACGACGCGATCCCCTGCTGCATCGTGGCGGCACCTTCCGCGGCGCTCCCCAGGCGGTAGATCGCCCACCCGCGCAGGACCAGGGCGACCGCGCTCTGGAACCGGTTGCCCTGCGCCGCCGCCACGTCTCCCATCTCCGTGGCGGCGGCGAGCGTATCGGCGCCGTCGTCGAAGAACTGGGAAAGGTACGCCGACCCCCAGAGCGCCATCAGGAGCGAGGCGTGGCCGACGTCTTCCCGCGCGGTCCGCACCGCGGCCGCCATGCAGGTGCGCGCCTCCGCGCCCTGGCCGCCCTGCCAGAGCAGCTTGCCCAGGAAGGTGAGGTTGGCGACGAGCGACACGGCGTACTCGGACTCGGGCGCGGGACGGGCACCGGCGTTCCACTCGCGGATCCCCGCCCGCGCATGCGCCTGGGCCTGGTCGATCTTCCCCATGAAGCAGTACGTGGCGCAGAGCAGGTTCTGCGCGTACGAGCGGAAGGCGGCGTCGGACCGCGGCATGGCGTGGTCCTCCATGTCTCTCGCGCGCAGCAGCGTCTGCGACAGGGGCCGCGTCAGCAGCGAGGTGCGCCAGCGGGCCAGCAGCACGGCATCCATGTTTCCGGTGCTGCCCAGGCGCACGGCAAGCTCGTGCATCCGCTCGAAGCAGTCCTGCATCTCCTGCGAGCCGTAGCCCCGGGTCATCAGCAGGCACTGCGCGATCGCGGGAAGAACCCGCAGGTGCTCTTCTTCTGGCACGCCATCGGCGGGGCGCGACCAGTCTCCGGGCTCGCAGAACGCCGCCGTGCTCGCCAGCAGCGCGCCGTAGGCCCCCAGCCGGTTCAGGACGAACGCCTCCTCGCCGCGCAGCACCCGGGGGAGGAGCACCTCGTGGATGGCGTCGCGGTGGCGCCCGGCGCGGGCGCCGTGCACCAACGCCAGCAGCAGCGGCTGCATCTCGTCCAGCGTGGCGGGGAGCGGCCGGGCCGCGTCGCGGTAGTGCTCGTACAGCCGGCCGTTCGCCTCGCGCCACGCCTCGGGCGTCTCCTGGCTCACCTGCCGCTCGTAATACGCGCGCACCAGGGGGTGGGTGTCGAGCTCGCCGGGCGCGTCGTCGTTGGGCCGCGCCAGCAGCGACGCGCGCCGCAGCGTGGAGACCGTGCGCGCCCACTCCGCCGGCGACACCCGCTGCAGCGGCTCGGTCAGCGCCGGGATCGCCGGCGCCCGCATCAGCGCCTTCAGCGCCCCGGGCGTGGCGGGCCGGTCGAAGAAGCCCATCAGCCGCAGCGCAGCGCCCGCCGGCCGGCCGCCGTACCACTCGTCGTAGGCGGCCAGCACCCGCTCGGCCCCTTCGCCCACCAGGTCCGAGGCCGGCACCTCGCTGCGGCGGGCCACGTCGCCCTCGTGCACGTCCACCAGGTAGCCGGCCAGCAGGTTCAGGGCGAGGGCATGCCCGCCGTACTCCTCCACCGCCCGGCACAGCTCCATCCCGGCGCCGCGCACCCCCCGCGCCCGCAGCAGCTCCGCGCCGGCCTCCACCGACAGCCGCTCCAGCGGCATCCGCACCACCTGCTCGCCGAACGCGTCCAGGTCGCGCACCGGCAGCCGCGACGAAACCAGGCACAGACCGCCCTCGTTGAACATCGCCAGCTCGCGCAGGAGCACGGAGAGCGCGGGGTCGCGGATCTGCCCCTCGTCCACGCCGGCGTGGTGCTGCAGCGGCTCCATCCCGTCCAGCACCAGCAGGGTGCGCTCGCCGCGGATGCGCGCCGCCAGCCGCTCGGCCCGCTCCAGCGGATCGGTGGGCACCGACTCGCCTCCCCGGAACCAGCGGAACGCCGCCGCGAAGAACTCGTCGGCACTGGCGGCGCGCTGGCTGGTGCCCTGGCGGTCGAACGACCACGCGTACACCCGCCGCGCCCCGCGAAAGTGGTCCTGCGCCATCTGGCCCAGCCAGCCGTTGATCAGCGCCGACTTCCCCGCCCCGCCCCACGCCAGCACCGAGGCCACGTTGCTGGCGCCGTCGCTCCACGCCTGGTCCAGCAGGCGCAGCTCGGTGTCGCGCCCCAGCAGCAGCGAGCCGGTGCGGGGGAGCCCGCTCAGGAACACCTTGTCGGGGTCGGGCGGCACGAAAGCGGGCGGGGCGGCCGTCTCCGCCGCCGCGCGGGGGCGCACCAGCCTGCGCAGCTCCGACGCGAGGCCGGCCAGCTCCTCGTCGGGGTCGGCGACGCGGGCCAGGGGCGACAGGTGTGCCGGCCACATCTGCAGCCGGCCGAGCGCGGGCACGTCCTGCCACCCGCACGCCGAGACCAGCACGGGGAGGATGCGCACCCCCCGCTCGGCCGCCAGCGCCGCCAGCCGCGGCACCTCTTCGCGCGAGATGAAGTCCGACGCCAGGAAGTCGGCGGAAACGAGGAGGACGGCCACGCTGCTCCCGTCCATCCCCGCCCCGATCTGCTCGTACCAGGCGTCGCCGGGGCGCAGCGTCCGGTCGTGCCACAGCCGCGCCAGCCCCTCGCGCTCCAGTGGCTGCAGGTGCTTGACCAGGCGGTCCTTCCACGCCTCGTCGGCGTGGCTGTAGCTGATGAAGATGGAGGGAACGCGTGCGGACGGCATGAACGCACCTCGGGATCAAGGAGACAGGACGGGTTCAAGGAAAGGACGCGCGGGGAAGCGGATTTCGATGAACGAGGAGGGACGGTGAAGATGTCGAATGCAGGGAGGGTCGTCAAGGGCGTGCTACACGAAACTGTATCAGATGTAAGGATTTCCCCGGGTTTTTCGAGGTCTCGGGCAGGCCTTCCTCCATCCGTAGATCGCGCTGCGGCGGGGCGGGATGCAAGACGGACGTAGCGCCGACGCTGTCACGTTTCACGCACATTCCCGCCGATGCCGATTCCGCCCGGCGCGCCTTCATTCGCCTGCACCGACCAGCAAACGCAGAGGGCGGTCTCGGTCGAGACCGCCCTCTACGTTCGTCAGGAAACGGCTCCGAACTCGTGATTCGGATGCGAAGCGGCTTAATGCACCATCACTCTTCGCCCCTGTTCCGCGGCTGGCCGACGGTTGTTCCCGCGCAGCACGGCGGTGTCCTGCACCCGCCGCTCGCCTTCACAGTTCAATACGACGCCACCTCCACGTCGGTCTTGCCGAAGTCGCTGCCGATGATCAGGAGCGGCTGCCCCAACGCGCGCGCCAGCGCATAGCTGAAGCAATCGCCAAAGTTCAGCGCAGCCGGGTGCCTTCCTTTACCAAACCGGCGATACGCCGTCCGCGCCAGTTCGGCGTGCTCGCGAGTGACGGGGATGATCTCGATTCGGAGCTCGTCCAGGAGCAGGTCCAGCTCAGCGAGCGCGTCAGGCTGAGCCTTCGACTCCGCGACGATCGACGCCTCCACCAAGGTGGCCGCGGAGATCGTCATGCGGGGCGCAGCGAGCATCACCGCCTCGAGCCGTCGAGACTCGGGCTCGCTGTTCAGAACCGCGATCAACGCGGAGGTATCGACGACCATCAGGCGGGGAGCCCATGCTCGTCGTACCCGACGATCTCGTCAGGGGTACGTGTATCCGCTCCTCGCTTGGCCGCGAAACGCTGCTGGATAATCCGGATGTTTCTCCGTACGACGTTGGCGTCGCCGCGGCCGGTTTCGCGTTGCAGCCGCTCCTTGATCGCGGTCAACACGGCCTCGGTCAACGACTCACCGGTCGCGCGCGCGAGCGCACGCGCCAGACGGTCGGCCTCCGGGTGCTTGATGTTCAACGCCATATGGGGACCTCCAGAAGAGAGGGGAGGAAGAAATATGACCAATTTCTTCCCCCCTAGCCATGATGTCGTTGTTGTTGTCGTCGTACAGCAGACGGCGACGCGCTAACCCCTTACTCCACCGTCACGCTCTTCGCCAGGTTCCGCGGCTGATCCACGTTGGTCCCGCGCAGCACGGCGATGTGGTACGCCAGCAGCTGCAGAGGCACGCTCGCCAGGATCGGCGTGAGCATGTCGATGGTGCGCGGGATGGTGATCACGTGGTCCACCACCTTCGGCAGCTCCTTGTCGTCGTCGCTGATCACGCCGATGATGCAGCCGCCGCGCGCCTTCACCTCGTCGATGTTGCTGCGCACCTTGTCGTAGACCGCGTCCTTCGGCGCGATCACCACCACCGGCATCTGCTCGTCGATCAGGGCGATCGGCCCGTGCTTCATCTCGGCCGCGGGGTAGCCCTCGGCGTGGATGTAGCTGATCTCCTTCAGCTTCAGCGCCCCCTCCAGCGCCGCGGGGAAGTTGTAGCCGCGCCCCAGGTACAGGAAGTTCTTCGAGTCCACGTACTCCTCGGCCAGCTTCTGGATCGCCGGGTCCAGCTCCAGGAGGTGGCTCACCTGGTCGGGGATGTTCTGCAGCGCCCGCACGATCTCGCGTCCGCGGCTGGCCGTGAGCGTGCCGCGCAGCCGCCCCAGGTGCACGGTGAGCATCGCCAGCACCTCCACCTGGCTGGTGAAGGCCTTGGTGGAGGCCACCCCGATCTCGGGCCCCGCGTGCAGGTAGATCCCCGCGTCGGTCTCGCGGGGGATGGTGCTCCCCACCGCGTTCACGATCCCCAGCGTGGTGGCGCCCTGCTGCTTGGCCTCGCGCATCGCCCACAGCGTGTCGGCCGTCTCGCCGCTCTGGCTGATCGAGATCACGAGCGTGTTGGGCTCCACCACCGGGCGGCGGTAGCGGAACTCGCTGGCGTACTCCACGTCGGTGGGGATGCGCGCCAGGTCTTCCAGCATGTACTCGCCGATCAGCCCGCTGTGCCAGCTGGTGCCGCACCCCAGGATGATGATCCGCTCGATGTCGCGCAGCTCGTCGTCCATCCCGTGAAGCCCGCCCAGCTTCACGTTCCCCTCCTCCACCAGCAGCCGGCCGCGCATCGTCTCGCGCAGCGTCTCGGGCTGCTCCATGATCTCCTTGAGCATGAAGTGCGGGTAGCCGCCGCGCTCCACCTCCGACAGGTCCCAGTCCACGCGGCTCACCGGGCGGTCCACCGGCCCCTGCCCGCGGCGGTGCACGATGTAGCCGTCCTTGGTGATGGTGGCCATGTCGCCGTCGTCCAGGTACACCACGTCGCGCGTGTGCGCGATCACCGCGGCGGCGTCGCTGGCCACGAAGGTCTGGCCGTTGTCGCCCACGCCGATCAGCAGCGGGCTCCCCAGCCGCGCCGCCACGATCTTCCCGGGGTCGCGGGTGCTGACCACGGCGATCCCGTACGTCCCCTCGATCTGGCTGAGCGCCGTCTCCACCGCGCGCTCCAGCGACTCGCCGCCGCGCCCGTCGCCGCTCTCGTACACCTCCTCGATCAGGTGCACCAGCACCTCGGTGTCGGTGTCGCTGGTGAAGACGTGCCCCAGCTCCTGCAGCTTCTTCCGCAGCGCTCCCGCGTTCTCGATGATCCCGTTGTGCACCACGGCGAAGTCGCCCTTCTCCGACATGTGCGGGTGGGCGTTCTTCTGGTTGGGCGGGCCGTGCGTGGCCCAGCGGGTGTGGCCGATCCCGTACACCCCCTCCACCGGCTCTTGGATCAGCAGCTTCTCGAGCTCGCCGATCTTGCCGGCTTCCTTGCGTACGTTCAGGGTGCCGTTCCTGGCCACCACGATGCCGGCCGAGTCGTAGCCGCGGTACTCCAGGCGCTTGAGCCCCTGGATCAGAAGCGGCGCCACCTGCTGCTCGCCGATGTATCCAACGATCCCGCACATAGGCGTCTCTCGTCAGTGATGCGTGAATGTGTGCCGTCTGTCTCGCCGGAGATGCCCCTCGGACCTGCCTTGCGCTTCGCGACCGGAAACCGCCACGGCAACGGCAACTGCGGAATCGGGCATGTCCCCGCTGACGCGGGGCCGGGCTGCGCGCGCCGTAGGGCACGATACCGCCGTGCCCAACGGCGCCGGGCCCCCGGCGGCCCGCCCGTCTCTGTTCAAGGTTCAGGCCGCGCGCCCGGGCCGCCGGTGTCCCGGCCCACCGGGCGCGCATCCCTCATGCGTCCGGACGTCCTAAACCGTTGATACACCCGAAGTTTCTCGCGGTCCACCAGCGCCGCCTAACAGGTGCGCCAGTGCGTCAGTGCGCGAGTGCGTTTCCGCCGCCGCCGCCTCGTGTCGCCCCGACACACCGCCACGACGGCTCCCTCCTGCCACCTCGGCCGACGACGCGCGTCGATCCCCCGAACATCGTCCCCGTGCACCGCCGCGACGCCGCGCCGGCGCCAGTAGTCCGCGAAGGCGGACTTCGTGTAGTTGTTGCCGCGAATTCATTCGCCCGGGTGAGCCCGGCCCGGCCCAACGAGCCCGGCCCAACGCCCGGCCCGGCCGAGCCGGCGTGCCAGACCTCGACGCGTGCCCTGCCTCCCTCAGGCCGGCAGCGCCTCGCGCAGCGTCTCCACCAGCCCCTGCGCCTCCTCGCGCGTGGGCGCCTCGCAGATGATGCGCACGATCGGCTCGGTACCCGACGGGCGCAGGTGGGCCCAGCTCTTCCGCTCGGGCCACGCCAGCCGCAGCCCGTCCTGGCGGTCGGCCTCGGCCTCGGGAAAGCGCGCGGCCAGCGCGTCGTACACGGCGTCCAGCGGCTGGCCGGGGCGCGGCAGCTTCTCCTTCACGATGTCGTAGCGGCCGATCTCCGCCGCCAGCGCCGACAGCGGCTGCCCGGTCTCGGCCAGCAGCTGCAGGATCAGCGCGGCGGCCACCGGCGCGTCGCGCGTCAGGTGCACGTCGGGAAGGATCACCCCGCCGTTCCCTTCCCCGCCCACCGTGGCGTTCTCGGCCTGCATCCGCCGCGCGACGTTGATCTCGCCCACGGGCGCACGGAAGAGAGGGACGCCGGCGCGCTCCGCCACGTCGTCCATCAGGCGGCTGGTGGACAGGTTGGTCACCAGCGGCCCCGGGCGGTGGCGCAGCACCAGCATGGACGCCAGCGCCAGCGTGTAATCCTCGCCGATCGCCTTCCCCTCGTCCGACACCAGCGACAGGCGGTCCACGTCGGGGTCGGTGGCCAGGCCCACCACGGCGCCCGAGTCGCGGACCAGCGCCTCGAGCTCCTTCAGGTTCTCGGCGACCGGCTCGGGCTCGCGCGGGAACAGGCCGTCCGTCTCCAGGTTGATGGCCGACACGGTGCACCCCAGCGCCTCCAGCAGCCGCGGGAAGATCGTCCCGCCGGCGCCGCGCACGCAGTCGAGCGCCACGTTGAAGCGCATCGAGCGGATCTTCTCCACGTCCAGGAAGGGGATGGCGAGGATGCGCTCCACGTGCCGTTCCACGGCGCCGGCGTCCTCCTCCCACCCGCCCAGCTCCTGCCAGGTGGCGCGCGGGATCTCGCCCTCCAGAAGCGCGCGCATCTCGGCGCTCTCCCCCGCGTCCAGGAACATCCCGCTGGGGCCGATGAACTTCAGCGCGTTCCACTCGATCGGGTTGTGGCTGGCGGTCACCGCCAGCCCCCCGGCGGCCTTCAGGTCCTCGACGGCGAGCTGCACGCTGGGCGTGGGCGCGATCCCGACGTCGACGACGTCGCAGCCGGCGGCCTGCAGCGCGGCGGTGGCAGCGCGCGCGAACATGGCGCCCGACACGCGGCTGTCGCGGCCGATCACCACCGTGCGCCCTGGCCCCCTGCCGCGGGCGTAGGCGCCGAACGCGGCGGCGAACCAGGCGATCACCTCGGGGGTGAGCCCGTCGCCCACGCGCCCGCGCACGCCGGAGACGCTCACCATCAGCTTCGAAGTATCCAGCACTGTGTAGTACGGGGCTCGGTGTATTCTCTCTACGAAACGCGCGCCGCGCGGCGGAAGTGCCGGGGGCGCGCTTCGGGGCCGGGGAATGTCGGCCCCACGGGATCGCACGTCAAGCCAAACAGACGGCGCGCACGCCCGCGCGACTGCAAGAATGGTTCTCGACTTGCGTTCGATGCGCCGAATGGTACCTTGGCGCGCCGTAGGCCGTGTCCGCACCCCGTGAGAGAAAGCTCACTTGACGCTACCGCTGGACACCCTGATCTCCACCGCCGCGCGCGAAGCCCCCGAGCGCCCCGCGCTTGCCGCCGACCCGCCCGCCACCGCGTTCGAGCTGGAGCGCCGCGTGCGCGAGTTCAGCGACGCCGTGCGCGCGCTGGGCGTGCACGGCGGGCGGCTGGGGCTGCTCCTCCCCAACGTCCCCGCCTTCCCCACCGCCTTCTACGGCGCGCTGCGGGCCGGGTGCAGCACGGTGCTGCTCAACCCGCTCCTCTCGCGCCGCGAGTCTGCCGAGTACCTGGCCGATTCGAAGGCGCGCGGCGTGATCACCATCGAGGCGCTGGAGCACCTGGTCCCCGACGGCATCCCCAAGCTGTGCGTGGACGCCGCCGACGGGTCGCTCGAGACGGAGTTCGACGTGGCGCCGTACGAGGGCACCCACGACGGTGCGCTCCCCCGCGGCGACCGCGAGGCGCTGGTCATCTACACGTCCGCGAACGACGGGTGGGCGCGCGGAGCGCGGCTCACCCACCGCAACCTGACCGCCAACCTGCACGGCGTGATCGAGGCCATGCAGATGACGGCGGACGACTGCGTGCTGGGGCTGCTCCCCTGGGTGCACGCCTTCGGGGTGACCGCCACGCTCAACGCGCCGCTGGCGGTGGGGGCGCGGGTGGTGCCGTTCGAGCGCTTCAACCCGCTGCGCGTGCTGAACGCGCTGGAAGAGACCGGCGCCACCGTCCTCTGCGGC
>DASWMA010000230.1:0-12652 GCA_036399995.1 Longimicrobium sp.
GGGCGCCTGCGCGTGGACGCGGGGCGCCGGGCGCTGGCGGGCGGCGCCGCGGAGCCGGCGCGCCCGTCGCGCGCGCTGAGCGCCCGCGTGCAGGTGGAGCGGGCCGGCGGGTGGCTGGTGGGCGGCCCCGACGCCACCACCGCCGTCCGCCTGCGCCGCGCGGAGCTAGGGGTGGAGGTGGAGCCCGGCGCGGGCGGCGGCGCGGCCGTGCGCCCCGTGGTGAAGCTGTACGACGCGGGCGCCGAGCCCGAGGCGCTGCTCGAGGATCTGCTCGAGAAGCTCCCCTCGCTTCCCCGCCTGCTCCCGCTGGGCGGCTCGGCTCCGCTCGCCGGGACGGCGCCCGCGTGGCTGGTGGACGCGCTGGAGGCGCTGGGCGTGCTGGTGCGCGACGCCACCGGCGCGCTCGCGCTGGCGATGGACGAGCTGGCCGCGCTGGGCACCGACATCGCCCGCTTCGGCGCGCGGCTCCCGGCGCTGCTGAACCTGGTCGCCGTCGCCGACGGCGACCTGTGGCGCGTTCGTCCCGCGGACGCGCCGGTGGAGCTGGTGATCGAGCGCGACCCCTGGCGCGTGGCCGTGCGCCTGCGCGACGCGTCCACCGGCGCGGCGACGCTGGCGCTGGGGCCGGGGATGGGGCTCGCGGCCGAGGCGGGGCTGACGCTCCCCGCGTTCGCGGCGTCGGCCTCCGCGCGGCTGGAGCTGGCGGACGCGCGGGTCGCCTGGTCCACCGCGTCGGGAGCGGTGACGCTGGAGGCCCTCCCCTGGCTCGCGCCGGTGGCGCTGGTGCCGCCCGCCCCCGCGCCGGTGCTGCGCGCCGCGCTGGCCCGCGCGGTTCCGGTGCTGGCCGCCTCCAGCGCCGTCGGTGGCGTGCTGGGCGGGCTGCTCGGCCCCGGCGCGCGGGTGCGGGGGATCGGGCGGCTGCTCACCTCGCCGGGGGCGTGGCTGGCGTCGCCCGACGCGCTGGGCGCGGCGGACGGGAGCGGGCTCGACCCGGCGCGCGTGAACGCCCTCCTTGCCACGGTCGGCGAGGCGCTGGGGATGGACACCGCGGGTGGACTGCACCTCCCCGGCGGCTTCGTGCTCTCCGCCGGCGGCCAGGCCCCGCTCACCCTTCGCCTGGCGGGGAAGATCGAGTGGGGCGAGCCGGAGCCGCGGCCCAGGCACTCGCTGGAGCTGCGGCTGGAGATGGCGATCGACCGCGCGCTGGGCGCGTCTCCCGCCGGGACGGCGACGGTGGACGTGCGCCTGCCGGGCGGCTGGCAGCGCGTGGCGATCACCGTGGGCGCGGACGCGTCCGGCCTCTCGCTCTCGGTGAAGCCGGGGGTGGGTGATCCGATCACCCTGCTGCCGACGTTCAGCGGCTTCGGCGCGCTGGCGCAGGGGGCGGCGGCGCTCCTCCCCACCGTGCTGCAGGAGCTGGTGGACGCGCGCGCGGCGGACGCCGCGCAGCCGGGAACGCTGCTCAATACCGCGCTGCGGCTGGCGGAGGCGCTGGGGATCTACGGCTTCGACGAAGACGGCTTCCTCCGCGCCGTGCGGGTGGAAACGCTGCAGGGGATGGTGAAGCCGGGATGGCTCGACGAGGTGACCTCCTCCGCCCCGGCGCTGATCCGCGCGCTGCAGCCCGTGCTCGCCTCGCCCGCGCTGGGGCTGCCGGGGACGATCACGAAGGCGGAGGACGCGGCCAGCCTGTTCTGGGAGCTCCCCATCTCCACCGGGGGCACGCTGACGGCCCGGCTGGGATGGAACGCGTCCCGGGAGGCACCCGCCATCGCGGTGGGCGTGAAGAACCGCCGCCTGGGCCCCGTGTTCGTCGAGACGGTGAGCGCGGGCTACGACGGCGAGCTGCGGAGCGAGCTGCGGCTGGGGGTGGAGACGGACGGCGTGCTCGCCTTCCTCCGCCCCGAGCTGGAGATGGGCGTGGACGCGGGGCGCTTCACCCTCTCCCTCTTCCCCCTGGGCGACGAGCGCCGCGACGAGCTGGCCGTACGCATCGCGCCGGACCCGGCGGTGGTGCTGGGCCCGGGCGGGGCGATGGCGCTGGTGGAGCGCTGGGGGGTGCCGCTGGCCGGCAACCTCCTCCTCCGCACCTTCGCCGACCGGCTCGACACGAAGCCGTGGAGCGACGGGCCGTCCGTCCGCCAGGTGCTGGTGGGCGCCGGGGTGATCGACCCCGCCGCCTCGCCCCCCGTGCTCGCGGCCCAGCTCCCCACGCCGGCCCACGCGGCGCTGGGCGCGCTGAAGGCGGCGGCGAAGCGGGTGGAGGTGCGGATCACCGACGACCTCCGCGTGTCGCTGGTGGAAGAGGAGGGCCGCCGCGGCATCCGCCTGCAGGGCGCCGTGGCGCTGGGCGACACCCTCGGCCTGCGCTTCGGCCAGGCGCAGTGGCTGGGCGACGACGCCGGCGTCACGCTCTGGCTGCTGGCGGCCGACGACCGCATCGCCCCCGTGCTCGACGTCGCCGGGCTCGGCGTGGTGATGCGGGGTGAGAACGGCGCGCCGCTGCTGGACGGCGCCTTCCAGGTGGGGCGCGCGGGCGGCTTCCTCTTCCTCGAGTCGCGCTTCACCGAGGGCGGACGGCCGGCGCTGAGCGTCAGCCGGCTGGGCGCCGGGGCCGAGCTGCACGGCGCGCGCATCCGCGTTTCGCCCGACGGCTCGGACGGCTTCCTCGGGTCGATCCTCCCCCCCGAGCTGCAGGCGCCCTTCGACCTGGGCGTGGCGTGGCGCGACGGCGAGGGGCTGGCGCTGTACGGCGGCACCCCGGGGAAGGACGGGCTGGAGCTCACCTTCCCGCTGGAGCTGGACCTTTCCGTCATCCGCCTGGCGGAGCTGTTCGTGGCGCTCCGCGCCCGCGACAGCGCCGCGCAGGTCGAGGGCGCGGTGAGCGGCAGCGCCAGCCTGGGGCTGGTGCGCGCGGCGGTGCAGCGGGTGGGGGTGAAGGCCACGCTCGGCTCCGGCGGCGTGCAGGTGGGCTTCCGCCCGCCCGACGGCGTGGGGATCGCCATCGACGCGGGGGTGGTGGTGGGCGGCGGCTACCTGGAGGTGGACGCCGAGCGCGGCCACTACGCCGGCGCCGTCACCCTGCAGATGCAGGGGCTTTCCCTGGCCGCCATCGGCATCCTGAGCACCCGCGGCCCCGGGGGCGAGGCGCTTCCCGGCGGCTTCAGCCTCCTGGTGGTCATCTCCGCCGAGCTCCCGCCGGTGCAGCTGGGCTTCGGCTTCACCCTCAACGGCATCGGCGGGCTGCTGGGGCTGAACCGCACCATCAACGCCGAAGCGCTGCGCGCCGGCGTCCGCAGCCGCGGGCTCGACGCCATCCTCTTCCCCCCCGACCCGGTGGGGAACGCGCCCGCGCTGGTGCGCACGCTGGGGACGGTGTTCCCCGTGGCCGCCGGGCGGTTCGTGGTGGGCCCCATGGTGCGGCTGGGGTGGGGGACGCCCCCCATCCTCACCCTCGACCTGGGGATCCTGATCGAGCTTCCCGCGCCGGTGGTCGTGGCCGTGCTGGGCCGGATGCGGCTGGTGCTGCCGCGCGAGGAGGCCGCCGTCGTCCTGATCCACATGGACGTGGCCGGGGTGGTCGACTTCGACCGCGGCGAGGTGAGCATCGACGCGGAGCTGTACGACTCGTTCATCGCCGGCTTCGCGCTCTCGGGCGGGATGGCGCTGCGCGCGCGCTGGAAGGACAAACCCACCTTCGCGCTGTCGGTGGGCGGCTTCCACCCCGCCTACGTGCCCCCCGCCGGCTTCCCCACGCTGAACCGCCTGGCGCTCAGCCTGTCGTCGGGGAACAACCCGCGGCTCAGGATGGAGGCGTACCTGGCGGTCACCTCCAACACGGTGCAGTTCGGCGCGGGGGTCGACCTGCACGCCGAGGCGCTGGGCTTCGTGGTGGACGGCCACCTGAGCTTCGACGCGCTGATCTACCTGGACCCCTTCGGGCTCGACGTGTCGCTCGAGGCGGCGGTGAGCGTGAAGTGGAAGGGGCACACCCTGCTGGGCGTCGCGCTGCACCTGCGGGTACGCGGGCCGGGGCCCTGGCACATCCAGGGGAGCGCCCGCGTGGAGGTGCTCCTGTTCTCGGCCACCGTCCGCTTCGACGCCAGGATCGGCAAGGCCGCGCCGCCCCCGCCGCCGCTGCCGGTGCGGGTGGAGGCGCTGCTGCGCCAGGCCGTGGCCGCGCACGAGAACTGGACCGCGCAGCCCCCGGCCGGCGAGGCGGTGGTGGTGCTCCGCTCGCCCGCGGGGCGGGCGCGCCCGGCGGCCCACCCCCTGGGCGGGCTCACGCTGCGGCAGCGGGTGGTGCCGCTGGGGGTGGAGATCGAGCGCTTCGGCGCGGCGGGGGTGGAGGGGCCGCGGCGCTTCTCCATCACCGGCGTGCGCCTGGGCGACGACCCGGTGGACGAGAAACAGCTGGCCGAGGTGCGCGACCCCTTCGCGGCCGGGCAGTTCTTCTCCCTCACCGAGAGCCAGAAGCTGTCGCGCCCGGGCTTCGAGCCCTTCGTGAGCGGCGTGTCGCTCTCCTTCGACGGCTTCGAGGTGGACGGGCTGGCCGCGGCCGAGGCGGCGGTGCTGGGCTACAAGGTGGTGGTGGTGGACGAGGAGGAAGACGGCGGCGACCACCCGCCGCTGGTGCTCGACGCCGGCACGGCGGCCGGGCTGGCCCACGGCGGCGCCGCGGCGCTGGCCGAAAGCCGCCGCGCCGGGGCGCGCCGCTTCGCCGCGCCCGCCGCCACCATCGCGGTGCGGGAGCGCGGCTTCACGGTGGCCCCCGCATCGGCCACGGGAAGTGCGACGACGGTGACCGCGCCCACCTTCACCGAGGCGCTGCAGACGGCGGAGCGGCTGGCCGGCGCGGCCGGGGCCCTCGCGGGGAACAACGAGGAATCATGACGACGAGCGCTGGACTGACCTTTCTGAGCTGGGTGCGCACCGGGCTGATCTCCAACGCCGCGCCCGCCGCGGCCACGGGGAACCTGCTCGACGCGCCGCTCCCCCGCACGGCCACCCTCCCCGTCACCCTGGCGCTGGAAGGCGGCGGCGAGGTGGGCTACCACGCCAGCGTGGCCGGCCCCGGCGACGTGGTGGGGTTCGACACGCGGCAGGTGATCCGCATGGATCCCGCGCCGGGGGCCACCGGGGTGGAGCCCAACTACTTCACCCTGGTGGAGTTCGACCGCCCCGACATCCCCTGGATGCTCACCCCCAACGCGCCCGCCGACACCCCGTGGTCGGCCGACCCCCGGGTAGACGCGCGCCGCGGGCTGCGTCCCTGGATCTGCCTGGTGGTGGTGCCCGACCGCGCGCTCGACGCGCCGACCGCCGCGCGGCCGCTCCCGCGCCTGGTGGTGTCGAACGCCGAGCTGCCGGAGCTGGAGGAGGCGTGGCTCTGGGCGCACGCGCAGGTGCTGACGGGGACCGGCCACACCCTCGAGGAGCTGCTGGCGAGCCACCCCGAGCGCACCCTGTCGCGCCTGGTCAGCCCACGGCGGCTGCAGCCGTCGCGGAGCTACCTCGCCTGCGTGGTCCCCACCTTCGAGGCGGGGCGGCGCGCGGGGCTGGGGCTGGACCCCGCCCCCGGCGACACCCTGGCGCCCGCGTGGACGCGCGGCGCCGTGCCGCACGACGTGCACCTCCCCGTCTACCACAGCTGGCGCTTCTCCACCAGCGAGCAGGCCGGCGACTTCGAGGCGCTGGCCGAGCGGCTGCGGCCCACCTCGTTCGGCCAGGCCGGGGTGCGCACGCTCGACGTGGGGTACGCCGGCGCCGGGCTCGGCGGGCCCCGGGGGGGCGAGCCGGCGTGGGAGATGGAGCTGGAAGGGGTGATCGTGGGCCACCAGATCCCCGTCGGCCGCTGGGACGCGCCCTGGGCCGGGACGCTGAAGGAACAGATCGCCCTGCGGCTGGAGTCGAACGCGGACGAGCTGGCGCCGCCCACCTACGGGAGCCTGCAGGCGGGGCACGCCGGCGCGCTGGGCGGGGAGGAGGTGCCCGAGTGGCTCCCCGGGCTGAACCTGGACCCCCGCTACCGCGCCACCGCCTCGCTGGGCACGCGCGTGGTGCAGCAGCACCAGGAGGCGCTGATGGCCTCGGCGTGGGAGCAGTCGGCCGGGATCCGCGAGGCCAACCGGGTGCTGCGGCAGGCCCAGCTGGCCGCCACCGTCGGCACCGTGCTGGCCGACCGGGTGAAGGCCGCCCCCGCCGGAAGGCTGCTGCAGATGACCCGCGCCGTGCACGGCCAGGTGGCGGCCGCGGCGACGGCGGCCGCCCGCGCGCAGCTGCGCACCGCCGACGGCACGGGCGACGGCGATCCCGCGGCGCGGATGCTGGCGGACGACGCCACGGTGGAGGCCGAGGTGCGGGCGAACGTGTCGGTGGAGGCGGCCGTGTCGGGCGCCTTCCGCCGCGTGGCCCGCCCCACCGGCCCGCTGGCGCGCCGGCTGGCGCCCGACGCGCGGCTCGACGCGCCGGTGGAGCGGCTGGGGATGCCGGTGGCCGAGCCCGGGGCGCTGCGCCCCACCCCCGAGCTGCAGCGCCCGGCCGGGTCGGTGGAGCTGGGCGAGGTGGCCGAGCACGGCTCCGAGTCGCTCTCCACGCTGACCGCCGCGCGCGTGAGCCAGCCCCGCTTCGAGTGGGAGCAGGCGGGGAGCGGCTCCGGCACCGAGCGGCAGCTCCTTCCCGTGGGCTACCTGGCCGACCTGCAGATCGTGACGCGCGACTGGGAGAGCGGGCGCACCTCGGCGGCCGTCGCGGGGTCGCTCGACTTCGAGGGCGCGCCGCAGAAGGGGTGGCAGCGGCTGGCCGAGTGGGGGTGGCCCAGGGGCGAGGCCCAGACCCACGTGGACGTGGGCGGCGACACGGGGCGGCTGATCGCCCGCGGCGAGCGCTACACCCGGTACGGCGAGGAGAAGCTCGGCCTGTTCACCGACGGCATCCCCGGGCACCTGCGCGAGCCGGGCACGAAGTCGACCGCGCTGCAGGACGAGCTGCCGATCACCCACCTTCCGCTGGACATGGCGGTGGCCGCCACGCGCGACCCCCGGTACGAGGGCGCGCGCGCGGTGCTCGCCTGGGTCGATCCCTCGCTCGCCACCCGGGTCTCCTTCCACGGGAGCGTGGCCCCCACCGGCGGCGGCGTGATCGGGGGGTGGACCGCGCCCCGGACGCTGACCACCGGCTCCACCCGCGCCCCTTCGATCGCCGTGGTGGGAACGTGGCTCTTCACCTGCTCGGCGCGCACCATCGGCATCCACGACTTCGCGGGGGGCGGGGTGGAGCGGGTGGGGAGCGTGGACCTGGCTCCCTGGCTCCCCGACGACGTGGCCGAGGGCGCCGCCATCGCCGTGGCCGACTTCGGCGGGGGAACGGGGGCCGACGTGCTGGTCGCGTACGTGGCGGGCCAGGGCGAGCGCCGCCGCGCCGAGTACCGCATCGCCTACGACCTGACCCCCGACGGGCGCGTGGGGAGCTGGGGCCCGGTGCACCCCGTTCCGCTGGAGGTGGCGGGGACCGACGTGATGATCCTGATGGGCGCGGGCACCGCCACGCTGGCCGCCGAGCGCTCGCGGATGGCCTTCTACTTCCGCGGCGCGGCGTTCCGCACCCAGGAGCGGCAGGAGCGGCTGGCCCCGCAAGCCGCCCCGCCCCCTCCGCCGCCCGGGGTGGACACCGGCGCGCTGGCCGCCGACGTGCGCGGCGCGCTGGACCCCCGCGCCCGGGTGGAGGCCGCGATCCGCGAGCGGCTGACGCTGGAGAAGCCGATCCCCGAGGGGGTGCGCGACCCGCTGCAGCCGCTGGCCATCGTGCCGCGCTTCCCGTACCCCACGTACGAGCTGTTCCGCGACGCCTTCCAGGACCGGCTCTTTCCCGGCGCGCGGGGGATCCCCGACGACTGCGTGACCGCGCTGCGGGTGAACCGCGCGGCGCTGGAGGCGTTCCTGGTGGGGCTGAACCACGAGATGAGCCGCGAGCTCCTCTGGCGCGGCTTCCCCGTGCGCCACGGCACCTTCTTCCGCGAGTTCTGGGACGCGCGCCGCCCGGAGATCACCCCCATCGAGGGGTGGACCGGCGGCGGGCTGGGCGCCCACGGCCCCGGCGGCGCCGCGGAGAGCACGCTCCTCCTGGTGGTGCGCGCCGAGCTGGTGCGCCGCATCCCCGACGTCACCCTCTACGCCGTTCCCGCCGTGGAGCGGGCGGGCGGCCGCGCGCCCGACCTGGCGCGGCCCGCGTACCCGCTCTTCTCCGGGCGGCTGAACCCCGACCTCCGCTTCTTCGGCTTCAACCTCTCCGCGCGCACCGCCCGCGGCGACGACGGAGGGGCGGGGTGGTACTTCGTGTTCCAGGAGCACCCCACCGCGCCGCGCTTCGGGGTGAACGAGGCCCGGGAAGACGACGCGGGCTTCGGGACGGTGCCGGGCGACTGGTCGGCGCTGCGCTGGACGCAGGTGGCGAACACGAAGGACGAATACCGCACGATGGCCTACGCGCGCGCCGGCAGCGGCGCGGCGCTCACCGGGAAGACCCTGAACGACTCCGAGCAGGCATCCATGCAGCACCGTTGGGGGTTCAGCGCCGCCCACATGGCCCACATCACCCTGCAGCGCCCCGTGCAGGTGGCCATCCACGCCAGCGACCTGATCGAGCGCGAAGATCCGCCCGCCGCGACCCAGGAGGAGGTGGACGCGTGAGCCTTCCCACCACCGCCGTGCCGCTGGTGCTCCTCCCCGTGCGGCTGGAAACCCGCTTCGTGGGGAGCGAGCTGCTGGTGCGCGTGTATCCCGACACCCTGCACGTGGACACCCACGAGCCCGAGCTGACCACCGCCGAGGCGGCTTCGGCCCGGGCGTACTGGGAGCAGGTGTGGCGCGCAGGGAGCGACGAGGCGCGCCGCGCGTCGGCCTGGCGCGACCTGGCCGGGCGCTTCGGCCCGGAGCGCGCCGCGTGGATCGCGCGCGTGATGCGCCCCGAGGGGACGCCGTCCACGACGCCGGCCGAAGAGGGGGCGCCGCTCTCCCCCGCGCCGGTCTTTCCCGACCCCGTGCTTGCGAAGGGCGACTCGGGATGGACCCGTCCGCCGCTGGCCCGCGCCCTCCCCACCCGCTGGCACGCGGTGGCCATGCGCTGGAAGGGGCTCCAGGCAGCGCAGCACCCGCCGCTGGACAAGGGGCCCGACGAGGTGGTGCACGCCACCGCCGAGAAGGACGTGGAGTGGCCGCTCCCCGCGGGCCCCGACCCGGACCGCGGCGAGCTGCCGGGGTGGCTCACCCGCTTCGGCGACGCCGAGCAGGCGGGGATGGCGCTGCGGCTGCCGCTCACCCCGGGGATGCAGGGCGAGGGGATCCACCGCCTGGTGGTGTTCGGCGTGGACGAGCGCAGCACCCCCGGCCAGGCCGCGCGCGAGCTGGCCGAGCTCTTCGACGCGCACTTCTACACCGACGGCTTCGACTTCCTGGCCCCGGGGACGCCCACCAACAACACCGAGGGGGTGCGCAGCGGCCACGACCGCCGCTCCGACGCCTACGCCGACGCGCGCCGCGTCCACCCCGCCGACGCCGTGCCCGGCGACGACGACGCGGCCGCCCGGCGCCTGGGCCACGCGCTGGGCGTGCCGCTCACCGAGGGCGGCCTTCCGGGCGCGCGCACCGGGCTGTGCGGCTTCGACGTGCACGTGGAGCGCGCGGCGTACACCCTGTTCGAGCGCACCCCCCAGCCGGGGGGCGACGCGGAGGACTGGTTCGGCGCCGAGCGGGCGCTGCGCGCCGCCACCGCGCGGGGGATCGGCGCGGCGCCGGGGGGCGGCGACCCGCAGGAGCGGGTGACGCGGGCGATGCACTCCGCGCTCTGGGCGGGGACGCTGGGCTACTACCTGTCGCAGATGCTGGCGCAGACCACGGGCGAAGACGCGCGCCGGCTGGACCACCACGACCTGATCGCCAAGGCCGCCTACCACCGCTGGGAGGAGCGCCTGCGCCGGCGCGCCGAGGTGCTCGACGACGTGTGGCTCGAGGCCGAGACGAAGGCCGCGGCGCCGAAGACCCGGCAGGCGTGGCTGGCGTATCAGGCCGAGGTCAACGAGTCGATCCGCACCCTGAACTGGCTGGGCGACGCGCAGGAGGAAGACTGGGCGCTGGCGCGACAGCAGCTGCGCGAGAAGGCGGTGCCCTTCGCCGAGCAGATCATGGCGCAGCGCGACCTGGGCGAAGAGGACGCCGAGGACGACTGGCTGGCGGCCGAGAAGGGGCTGTTCGCCACCCGTGCCGCGCTCTACGCCTACCAGCGCTGGCAGGAGCGGATGGCGCTGGGCGGCGAGTACTGGGGCCACACGCAGGAAGACTGGCTCCCCGGCGAGGTCGCCGCGCGCTACTCCGACCGCACCGTGCGCGCGGCGCGCCGCCACTTCGTCGACCACGTGCGCCCGGGCGGCGCGCTCCCGGCGCTGCGCGTGGGCTCGCAGCCGTACGGCATCCTCCCGGTGCTCGACCTGGACGCGTGGGCCCCCTCCGAGGGCGAGGAGGGGCACCGCCCGGTGGTGGAGATGCTGCGGCGGCTGCGCGACCGGGTGTGGCTCCCCGCGGCGCACCACCGGGTGCCGCAGGTGGGCGCCCACCGCAGGCAGACGGTAGAGGCGGCGCAGGACACCCTCGTCGAGCTGCTGGCCGGGAGCCCGCTGAACCAGGCGATCTACGCCCGCGAGCACCTGGGGCGCGACTACGTGAACAACCTGTGGCGCTTCGCCCGGCTCAGGCTGCGCCCCGACTGGGAGCGCGTGCTGCACCACGCCGGCGCCGGGCTGCGCTTCGGCCTGGGGATGGCGTGGCGCCCGCGGCTCGCCGACCTGCTGGCGGGCGAGCACTCCGCGCCCGTCACCGGCCCGCTGGTGACCGACCGGAACGGCGGCACCGCGTACCTCTCCGCGCTGGCCGACCCGGCCAGGAAGTACAGGGAGCTGGCCGACGCGCCGCACTGGATCGCGAAGCACGACACGCCGCTCCTGTACCGCCTGCTCCGCCACGGGGCGCTGCGCGAGATGGTGGACGCCGCCGTGCGCGTGCAGCTGCGCCTGCACACGCTGGGCGACCGCGAGCACGTCGACACCGAGCTGGTCGACCTGCGGGTCGACAGGGGGACCGCCACCCCGGTGCGGCACATGGATCGCCGGGTGAGGCTGGAGGACGGCCGCGAGGTGCGGCTGGGCGACTACGTGGCCGACCCGAACACGGCCGACGCCGACGTGGAGGTCGGCGAGTTCCGCCAGGGGGTGCGCGACCTCGAAGGCGTGGCGCCCGGGCGGCTGGAGACCACGCTGCGCGAAACGCTGGACGCGCTCTCGCACCGGCTCGACGCCTGGGTCACCTCCTACGCCAACCGGCGGCTGCGCGAGATGCGCTCCCGGCGCGGCGACGGGGTGGCGATCGGCGGCTACGCCTTCGTGGAGCACCTGTCGCCGCGTGGGCGGGCGCCGCTCTCCAACGGCTTCGTGCACGCGCCCTCGCTGCAGCAGGCGGTCACCGCGGGGATCCTGCGCAGCGGCTACCTCTCCCACGGCGGCGGCGAGGCCAACCCCTTCGCGGTGAACCTCTCGTCCGAGCGGGTGCGCCTGGCGCGCCACGTCCTGGGCGCGGTGCGCAACGGGCAGCCGCTCCCGGCGGTGGCCGGCTACCTGTTCGAGCGCGCGCTCAACGAGGCCGGGCTGCAGCACCTGATCGACGACTTCCGCCGGGTCGCGCCGCTGGCCGAGACGGTGATCGACACCGCGCCGAAGCCGGTGGAGCCGCAGGAGGCCATCCCCCCCACCGCCGTGGCCGACGGCCTGGCGCTGCGCGGCGCGTGGCGCGCGCTGAAGCACGGCACCGCCGACCCCACGGGGGTCGCGCCGGAGCTCGACCGGCTCCTGGACGAGATCGGCGCCGACGCGGAGCGGCTGCAGCGGGTGAAGGGTGCGCTGGACCGGCTGGACGAGGCGATGGACGCCACCGCCGACGCCCTGGTGGTGGAAAGCGTGCACCACGCCGCCGGCGGAAACCCCGGGCGCGCGGCCTCCACCCTCGACGCCGTGGCCCGCGGCGAGGGCACCGTGCCCCAGCTCGACTTCGTGCGCACCCCGCGCAGCGGGATCGCGCTGACGCACCGGGTGGCGCTGGTCGCACCTGCGGCGTCGGCCGGCGCGCCGGGGTGGCGAGCACGGGGGCGGCAGGGGGCGCGCGCCTCCGCCTCGCCCGTGCTGGACGGGATCGCCGCGTCGCTCCTCCCCGCGCCCGGCCGCGTGCGCTGCACCGCGTCGTTCGAGGAGGAGGGACGCGTGGGGACCACCACCGTCCGTCTCTCCCAGGTGGCCCTTTCCGCCCTGGACTGCGTCTACGCCACGCCCACCACCCCCGAGGCGGGGGACGACGCCGTCCCCGCGCTGCTGGAGCTGGCGGTGGTGGAGGAGGCGCGCACCCGCTTCGGCCTGGCCGCCGAGGCGCACGTGTGGGTGGAGTGGGCGCGCGGCGACGACTGGGACGCCGACGACCTCTCCTTCGCGGAGCTGGCCGCCGCCGCCCGCGTGGTCCGCGCCCTCTTCCGCCGCGGCCGCCCCCTGCGCGCAGCCGACCTGGCCGCGCCCGAGGCCGCGGGCGACACCGTGGAGGTGGCGGATGCGGCGCTCGCGGCA
>DASWMA010000231.1:0-7254 GCA_036399995.1 Longimicrobium sp.
CCTGGTTCACGAAGGCCACCAGGTACGGGTCGCGCGCCAGCATGAAGGTGTTGATCAGGATCCCGCTCTTGCGGCAGGCCCCCACCTCGCGGAAGGTCTCGCGCAGCACCCGCTGGTCCAGCCCCATCGAGTTCTTGTAGATCCGCCCGTCGGGCAGCGAGATGGCGGAGGGCTTCCCGTCGGTGATCATCACGATCTGGCGCATGTCCTTGTTCTGCGCCAGCAGCAGCTTGCGCGCGAGCTTGAACCCCGCCGCGGTGTTGGTGTGGAACGGGCCCACCTGCGCGTGCGCCAGCTGGCTCAGCGGGATCTGCTGCGCCTCGTCGCCGAACAGCACCACCTTCAGCGTGTCGCCGGGGAACTGCGTCCGGATCAGGTGGGTGAGCGCCAGCGCCACCTTCTTGGCCGGCGTGAAGCGGTCCTCCCCGTACAGGATCATGCTGTGGCTGGTGTCCAGCATCAGCACGGTGGCGCAGCTGGAGCGGTATTCGGCCTGGTGCACGCGCAGGTCCGAGTAGTCCAGCGGGATCGTCCCGTCGTCGCGCAGACCCTCGCGGGCCAGCGCGGTGGTGAGCGTGGCGGGGATGTCCAGGTTCATCACGTCGCCGAACTCGTACGGGCGGCTGGCGGCCTCGGCCTCCACGCCGGTGGCCAGGTGCGGCGTTTCGTGCGAGCCGAACGAGCTCTTCCCCATCGCCCCCAGCAGGTGGCGCAGCGTGCGCCAGCCCAGGAAGTCGATCCCCTTCCCCGTCAGGCTGAACTCCACCTGCCGCGCGGCCTTGCGGGCGTCGTCCACCTTGCCGTCGCCGGGCTCCATCTCTTCGTAGCCGCCGGGCACCTGCGGCGGGGCGTTCACGTTGAGGTACCCTTCCTCCACCATCCGCTCGATCAGCCGGTCGAGCAGCTCGGCGATCTGCTGGCGCACCTCTTCGCTGGGCTCGCCGTCGCCACGCAGCTCGGCCACCATCTCGGGGGTCAGCATCCCGCTCTCGAGCAGCGCGCGCAGCAGCGCGTCCTTCAGCGCGTCGAGCGAGCGGTCGTCGTCGTCGCCGCCGAACTCGCCCCAGTACGGGTGGAAGTGCTCGCCCCCCGCAAAGCCGGACTGCAGGAGGAAGTCGGAGAGCTGGTCGAGCAGCGACTGGAGGTTCAGCGCGTCGGCCAGGTTGCCGGTGTACTTGCCGTATTGGGTGAAGCGCATGCGTCGGCAGCTCCCGTGCGGGCCACGGCGGTCCGCGCGGTGGCGCGCGGCGGGCCGTAGCTGGTAAGATAAGCGCCCGATCCGCAGTGTTGAAGTGAGGCATCCTGACGGAAGACGACGAGCTCGGCCGCGACCCGGCGGCGGCCGAGGTGGACCGCATCGCCCCGCCCCCCGAGCTGGACCGCTCGCCCGCCACCCCGGTGGGCGACGCGCCCCCGCCGCCGCCCGCCGCGGCGGTGGGCGTGCCCGCGCTCGCGGCGCTGCGGCACCGCAACTTCCGGCTCTTCTACGCCGGGCAGTTCCTGTCGCTGGTGGGCACCTGGATGCAGTCCACCGCGCTGGGGTGGCTGGTGCTGAACCTGACGAACAACGAGCTCCTCCTGGGGGTGGTCACCGCCGCGGCGAGCACCCCCGTCGTCCTCTTCGCGCTGTACGCCGGCGCCCTGGCCGACCGCTCCGACAAGCGCGCCATCATCATGCGCGCCAACGCCGCCGCGCTGGTGCTGGCGCTGCTGCTGGCGGTGCTCACGTACACCGGGGCCATCACCTTCCCCGCCGTGCTGGCCATCGCCTTCGGCCTGGGGACGGCCAACGCCTTCGAGCTCCCCACCCGCCAGTCGTTCTTCGTGGAGCTGGTGGGAAAGGACGACCTCCCCAACGCCATCGCGCTGAACTCGGCGCAGTTCAACGCCACCCGCATCGTGGGCCCGGCCATCGCGGGGTCGCTGATCGGCACGGCGGGCACGGCGGCGTGCTTCTTCGCCAACGCGGGCTCGTACGTCTTCGTGCTGGCGGGGCTGCGCGCGATGCGGCTGCCCGCCTTCCGCCCGCCGGAGACGCGCGAGGGAACGCTGGAGACGATCCGCGAGGGGCTGGCCTACATCCGCGGCGACCGGCTGGTGCGCACGCTGGTGTGCCTGATCGCGGCGTTCTCGATGCTGGGCTTTCCCTATGCGATGCTGATGCCGGTGTTCGCGCGCGACATCCTCCGGGTGGGCGCGCACGGGCTGGGGTGGCTGCTGGCGGCCACCGGCGCCGGCGCGCTGGCCGGCGGGATCACGCTGGCGGCCGCGGGCGAGCGCATGCCCCGCGGGCGCATCATGCTCGGCGCGTCGCTGGGCTTCAGCGCCAGCGTGGCGGCGTTCGCCGCCTCGCGCTCGTTTCCGCTGTCGCTGATGCTGCTGGTGCTGGTGGGCTTCACCATGGTGCTGAACACCGCCACCGTGAACGCGCTGCTGCAGGCGATGGTGCCCGACCATCTGCGCGGCCGGGTGATGTCGGTCTACGTGTTCATGTTCATCGGCAGCGCGCCGGTCGGCGCGCTGCAGGCCGGCGCCGTGTCGCGCGCGCTGGGCGCCCCCGCCGCGCTGCAGCTGGGTGCCGCGGCGCTGGCGGCGATCGTGCTGGCGGTGGCGTGGCGGGTTCCCGAGATGGCGCGGGCGAGGTGAAGTGCGAAAGTGCGAAAGTGCGAAAGTGCGAGAGTGCGTTTTGCTTCGGAGCGCCGAGGACACCGGCGCGCGCACGCAGACGGAACGCACTGGCGCCCCTGTCCCGTGGCGGCGTAAACCAGAGCCTGGGTGAGAGGTTTCCATGGCGACCGCGAAGAAAACGGTGTTCGACCCCGCGGCGAGGGAGGAGCTGCGCCGGCGGATGGAGCGGGTGCGGCCCGAGACGCGGCCGCTGTGGGGGAAGATGAACGCCCCGCAGATGCTGGCGCACCTGAACTCCGCGCTGATGATGGGGCTGGGAGAGCTCGAGACGGTGCCGAAGCGCAGCCCGCTGGCCAATCCCCTGATGCGGTGGCTGGTGATCTACGCGCTCCCGTGGCCGCGGGGCACGCCCACCGCGCCCGAGCTGCTCGCCGCGCCGACGGGGGATTGGGACGCGGAGCTCGCGCGCTTCCGCGACCTTCTCGACCGCACCGGCACTCGCCCGCCCGCTGGCGAATGGCCGCGGCACCCCGCCTTCGACGTGATGACGGGAAAGCAGTGGGGCGACCTGACGTACAGGCACGTCGACCATCACCTGCGCCAGTTCGGGGTCTGAACGGCGGACCACGTTCGCACTTTCGTACTCTCGCACTTTCGCACTTTCGCACTTTCGCACTTCCCTGATCCCTTGCGTCCACGACGTCCCCGTTTGTAGATTGAAGCCGAATAAAAACCAAAGCAACACGGGCGCCCCAGGGGCCCATCCCCTCTCGGGGCAGGCACTCGCCGGGGTGCGCCAGGCGCTGCTGGAGTGGTTCCGCCGCAACCGGCGCGACCTGCCCTGGCGCACCGCGCCGGGGCAGACGCCCGACCCGTACCGCGTGTGGCTGAGCGAGGTGATGCTGCAGCAGACGCGGGTCGACACGGTGCTGCGCTACTACTCGCGCTGGCTGGAGCGCTTCCCCACGCTCCACGCGCTGGCGAACGCGCCGCTCGACGACGTGCTGAAGGCCTGGGAGGGGCTGGGCTACTACTCGCGCGCCCGCAACTTTCACCGCGCGGTGAAGGAGGTGGCCATGCGTCACGGCGGAACCGTTCCCAGCGACCCCCAGCAGTTCGCGGCACTCCCCGGCGTGGGCCGGTACACGGCCGGCGCCGTGATGTCGATCGCCTTCGGCCACCCCGAGCCGATCGTGGACGGCAACGTGCGCCGTGTGTTCGCCCGCTGGCTCGACGACCCCGAGCCCACCCAGGCGCGGCTGTGGCGCATGGCCGCCGAGCTGGCGCCCGGCTACTCCCCCGGCGAGCTGAACGAGGCGCTGATGGAGCTGGGCGCCACCGTCTGCACGCCGCGCAAGCCGCTGTGCACCATCTGCCCGGCGTACGAGCTGTGCGCGGCGCGCATCAACGGCACGCAGGAGCAGCGCCCCGCCCCGCGCAAGGCCAGGCCCCTCCCGCACGAAGACACGGCCACGGCCGTGGTGGCCCACGAAGGGCGGCTGCTGCTGGTGCGCCGCCCGGTGGACGCGCGGCTGGGGGGGATGTGGGCCTTTCCCGCCGAGGTGCGCCACCGCGGCGAGGCCGTGGGCGCCGCGGCCGAGCGCGCCGTCCGCGAGGGGCTGGGCACCTCCGTCCGCGCCGGGCGCGAGGTGGGCACGGTGCAGCACACCTTCACCCACGTGCGCGCCAGCTACCACGCCGTGCTCTGCCACTGGCTGGGCGGCGACCCCGTTCCCCTTCGCTACGACGCGTGGGCGTGGGTCACCCCCGAGCAGGTGGCCGGCTATGCGCTCCCCGTGGCCCAGCAGCGCATCGCCGCGCTCGCGGCCGCGCAGCTCGCCTGATACCAATGCGGTAATTGACTGTGCATTTCGCACCCGACTCCTCCCCCCGTCATCCTGAGCCTGAGGCCCGACCACGCCGGCTCGGCGGCATGCGCAATTGGTTGCAGGCCGAAGGATCCATAGCCGGCTTGCGCGAAATTCCCAGTTGTAGCGCATCCGATGGTTTAGATCCTTCGCGCTGCGGCCATCGCAGCACGCCTCGGGTCCAATGTGGTCGCGCTCAGTCTCAGGATGACGGGGGCGGTGTCGTGCGAATGCACGATCAAACGCTGAATTCGGTATGACGCGCCGGGGCCGCGGCAGCGCGAACCCGCCAGACGCACTTCAGCCCGGGAGATCGCTCCCGGGCTGAACGCACTCGCGCACCCGTCCTCCGCGTCGCCTACGACACAGGGGCTATTCGTAGATGAACGTGATCTCGCGCTGGATCTCGGGCGCCAGGCTGCGGTGCACGGGGCACCCGCGCGCGGCGGCCTCCAGCGTCTCGCGCTGCGCGGGGGCGAGGGTGGCGGGAAGGCGGATGGTGACGGGGACGGCGTCCACGCGGCGGGGCGGCGCGGCGGTCATGTGCTTCTCCAGCACGAACTCGGCGCGCTCGAAGGGGATGTTCTCGCGGCGCGCCACGATGGCCATGGTGGTGACCATGCACGAGCCCAGCGACGCGGCCAGCAGGTCGGTGGGCGAGTACGAGCTGCCGTCGCCCATGTTGTCGCGCGGCGCCGAGGTGGTGAGCGGCTGGCCGCTGGGGCCGTGCCGCAGCTCCATCTTCAGCCCGCCGGTATAGCGCCCGCTGATCTCCACCGCCATCGCTCTGCTCCTCCCGTTCGTCCTGGTGCCGGGCCGGCCGTCTGCCGGCCCGTCTGTGTTCCCGGAATCTATCTGCCCCGCCCGCGCGCTGCGACCCGGCGCGGCCTCGCCGCGTGGGCCGAAGTGTCCTCCCCCGTGGTCAGTCGCTCCCGGCGCCGTGGATGGACGTAAATCGTAAGTCGATATACGACAACGCAGTCGCGCTGCGGGGGCGCGGGGCATCGGGGTTGCCCCTGGAGATGGCAGACGGGCCGGTGCGGGCCCGCGACGATCCACCCCCCAGGAATGATGAGGTACACATGCGCACCCGGACGATGGCGATGGCCGCCATGGCGCTGGCGCTGGTCACCAGCGCGGCCGCGGCCCAGGACGACGAGGACTACTACGACGACTCGCGCTACCACGATCTCCCCCGCAGCTACGTGGGCGGCGAGCTGGCGCTGGCGCGGCCGCAGGGCGAGTTCAGCGACTTCGTGGACGGCGGCTTTGGCGGCGGGGTGCACTACCTGCTGCGCGTGGACCGCGACGGGTGGCTGGGGCTGCGGGTGGACGGCAGCATCCTGAACTACGGCCACGAGCGCCAGCGGGTGCTGCTGAGCAACACCATCGGCGGGCGGATCGGGGTGGACCTGACCACCGACAACAACATCGCGTTCGTGGGAGCGGGCCCGCAGATCGGGCTCCCCACCGGAACGTTCCGGCCGTACCTGAACGGCTTCGTGGGCGTGTCGTACATCTTCACCGAGAGCTCGGTGGGCGGCACCTCGAGCGGGTACGAGTTCGCCAGCACCACCAACTACGACGACGCGAGCTTCGCGTACGGCGGCGGGGCCGGGCTCTACATCCCCGTGGGCCGGCGCGGCGGCAACCCGGTGTCGATCGACGCGGGGGTACAGTACCGCCACAACGGCCGGGCCGAGTACCTGGTGGAAGGCGGCATCACCGACCACCCCGACGGGTCGATCACGCTGCACCCGATCCGCAGCGAGACCAACCTGCTCACCTTCCACCTGGGCGTGTCGGTGGGGCTGCGGCGGTAGGGGCAGTGCGAAGTGCGAGAGTGCGAGAGTGCGAGAGTGGAGGAGACGGCCCGATTTGCAGGACTGGCGCGTAAAGGGCCAGTGGTGACGAGAGCGCGCTTCGGCGCTGACGGTATAGATCGAAGCGGGGGCGGCCATGGGTGGCCGCCCCCGCTCGTTGCTGGCGAAGGAAAGTGCTTCGCAAAGTCCAGCCCGGATGAAGATCCGTCCGATGTCTCGCGCACGGCAGCAGAGGGACTTCGCCGGGACTTCGCCGTCCTCCGCTGTTCTCTGCTGCTCTGCGTGAGCCCCCCCTCAGCGCCTGAGCCCGGACGATCCGTGGCCCCACGCGGCCGCCTCAGCCGGTCGCGGCCGAGGCGGTGGCCGTGCGCGCGCCGTCGAGCGCCAGCCGGACCCTGCGGACCAGCTGCTCGGGGGAGAACGGCTTGGGGAGCAGGCGGTCGCCCACTTCCCGGACGCCGTGCGCGGCGAGCGCCTGGTCGGTGTAGCCCGACATGGACAGCACCTCGGTGCGCGGGCTGGTCCGGGCCACCTGCCGCGCCACCTCGGGCCCGCTGATCCCGGGGAGCACCACGTCGGTGAGGAGCAGGTCCACCGGGGTTCCGCCGGGGGCGACCTGCTCCAGCGCCGAGATCCCGTCTTCGGCCGACAGCACCCGGTAGCCGCGGCTGGTCAGGATCCGCACCGCCAGCGCGCGCACCGCGTGGTCGTCCTCCACCACCAGGATCGTCTCGCCACCCGCGCGGCCCGGGCTCTCCTCGGCGGCCGGCGGCGCATCCGGGGCATCGTACACGCGCGGCAGGTACACCCGGAAGGCGCTCCCCTTCGCCGGCTCGCTCTCCACCCACACGTAGCCGCCGCTCTGCTTGACGATGCCGTACACGGTGGAGAGGCCCAGCCCCGTCCCCACCTCCTTGGTGGTGAAGAAGGGCTCG
>DASWMA010000232.1:0-4521 GCA_036399995.1 Longimicrobium sp.
CCGCGCGGCCGACGGAGCGTCCGCGGGCGCGCTCCCGCCCGAGATCGCGCGCGCGCCCTTCATCCTCCGTTCGGGCTCGCCCACCGAGGACACGCGCCACACGTCGAACGCGGGGCAGCTCCTCTCGCTCGCCGTGCGCGAGCCCGGCCACTTCGAGCAATCCCTCGCCGACGTGATCGCGGCGCTCCCGAAAGACGGGGCCGGCGTCCCGCTCGGCGCCGTCTTCGCGCAGCCGCTGGTACGGGCGGCCGAGGCGGGCGTCGCGTTCTTCGACGGCTTCCACTACGAGCGTACCATCGCCGCCGGCGGCAACGAGCGCCTCACGTCGGGGCAGGCGCGCGGCGAGGTCACGCGCGGCCACCTGGCGCGCGGCGAGGCGTGGTCTGCGTGGCTCGCGGGGATCTACGAGGTGTTCGGCCGAGAGGCGCGCGGCGGCACCGAGGCGATCGACATCGAGTTCGCGCGCGACGGGGCGGGGTACGTGCTGCTGCAGGTGCGGCCGGCGCTCTTCCCGGTGGCGCGGAACGAGACGCTGAGCCTGGCCAACCACAAGGAGATCCTCGGCGACCCACCCAGCCCGTGGATCGCGTCGGTGCTGGGCGTGTCGGGGCGCGAGGTGCTGTCGTTCTTCAGCGAGGTGGACCCGGCCGTCGCGCGGTGGCACGACGCGTACGCGGTGGAGATCGGCGAGCGGGCGTGGATGAACTTCTCGTTCTTCTTCCGGCTGATGGACCACTGGGGCCTCCCGCGCGCCTTCGTGACCGAGGGCGTGGGCGGCGAAGGCGGGCCCGCCGAAGACCGGCGCGTGATCGCACGGCGGTTCCTCCGCAAGGCGCCGAGGCTCCTTCTTCTCCAGTCGAAGTGCCTCCGCGAGGTGGCGGGGATCCCCCGCGCGCTGGCCGGGCTCGACCGGCGGATCGACGCGGCGGCGTCGCTCCCGGAGCTCTTCGGCGCCAACGTGGCCGCGATGACACTGGCGATCCGGACCAACTTCGCCATCAACAGCGTGCTGTCGGGCGTCACGCGCGTGCGGAGGGTGCTGGGCGTGCGCGGTGCGGCGCGCGTGGTCACGCAGGAGATGATGGAGCGGTACGGCGCCCTCGCCGCGCTCCCGGCGGAGGCGCGAGAGGCGGGGCTCGACGCATGGCTCGCCGTGTTCGGCCACCGCGGGCCGCTGGAGAGCGATCCGTCGCGGCCGCGCTTCGGCGAGATGCGCGACGTGCTGCTGCGTGACCTTGCCGCGAGCGCCGAGGCGGCGGGCGACGGACTCCGCGCCGAATCGGCGTCGCGCGCCTCCGCTCCCTCCGCGCGCGCCGGGCGGCGGATCGCGCGGCCGTTCTACTGGATGGACGAGCGGCGCGAGTGGTTCCGCGACGAGCTGATGCGCCGCTGGCGGCGCCTCCGGGCGCGCCTCCTCGAGGAAGGGCGCCGCCTGCAGGCGGCAGGGGCGATCGACGCGCCGGAAGACGTCTTCCTGCTGCGCGGATCGGACCTCGCGCCCGGAGCCGACCTCCGCGCCGCCGCCCTGGCCGGCCGGCAGCGCATCGAGCGGGCGCGCCGGATGGACGTTCCGCTGACCGCGTCGCGCGAGCAGATCGAGCGCGCGTGGGCCCACGTGGAGCAGGCCGAGGCGAAGGCCACGGGCCGCCTGGTCTTTCCGGGGATCGCGCTCGTTCCGACGGTCGTTGAAGGGCGCGCGGTGAAGGCGGACGACCTGATGTCGCTGTTGATGAGCGCCGGCTCTTCGGGCCAGCCGCCGCTGCTGGGGCCCGATGCGATCCTGGTGGTGCCGGCGCTCGAGCCCTCGTGGGCGGTGGTGTTCCCGCGCGTGCTGGGCGTGGTGGCCGAGATCGGCGGCGAGCTGAGTCACGCGTCGATCCTGCTGCGCGAAGCCGGCCGCCCGGCGGTCGTCAACTGCGCCGGGATCTTCCGCGAGGTCCGCACCGGCGACCGGCTGCGCGTGGACGGCCCCCGCGCGCTCGTCGAGATCCTCCGCGACTGAGCGGCGCGCGCGTCTCGCGTCGCAGACCGAATCCGGCTCGACACCTGCCGCAAACGACGTCACACGGCACGGAGGAACGGAGTACAACGAAGGGACCGGAGGATCCGCAACGACGTTCCTCCGATTCCTCCGTTCTACTCCGCTTCTCCGTGTGACCCTTCAGCAGTGCCGGTCCAGCGACTGAACCCCCGATCCGGTACTACTGGAACTGCGCGCGGAACGCGTCGAGCTCGGCGCGGAGGGCCGCGACCTCCGCCCGCAGCGCCTCCACCGTCTGCTCCAGCGCCGCGACCCGGTCGTCGTCCACGGGGGCGCGGCGGGTGGGGCGGGCCGGCTCGTCCGCGAGCGCGGGCGCATCGGCCGCCTGCGCGGGCTCGCCGCTCAGCAGGTGCGCGTAGCGGACCTCCTTCTGCCCCACCCGGCGGGGGAGCCGTGCCACCAGCGGTTCCGGCTGGCGCGCGATCAGCGACTCGATCACCGTCTCCAGGTCTGCCAGGTCGGCGAACGACGCCAGCCGCGCGGTGCGCGAGTGCAGCTCGCCCGGCGTCTGCGGGCCGCGCAGCATCAGCACGCCCAGCACCGCCAGCTCGCGCGGGTCCAGCTTCAGCTCTTCGGCCATCAGGTGCTGGAACTTGGTCACGCGCGAGCCCACCGGCTGGATCTGCCGCAGCAGCCCGCCGCGGCGCAGCGCGATGATCGCCGGTTCCAGCACGTCTTCGCTCAGCCGCATCACCGGCTCGCGGTTGGTGGTCTGGTTGCACGCCGCCTGGAGGGCGTTCAGCGACAGCGGGTAGTACTCCGGCGTGGTCACCTCCTTCTCCAGGAGGGCGCCCAGGATACGCACTTCGACGTCCGACAGCGGGTTCACGATCGGTCTCCTCCATCCGGAATCATCCGGGAGCGCACGGCGATGGTGCCGCTCCCCGCATGGCTCTCAATCTTCCCTCCGCCGCCCAGCCGCGCCACCCGCTCGTCGGCGCCCCCGCGAACGAAGCCCGTTCGTCACAGGGACCCACGACCGCCGCCGGCGTGTTCGGGATCTCGCCCGGGCTGACCCACCGCTCGAAGTCGGGCGAGTCGTCGGATTCCCGTGCGGGATGGCCGGGAGAGGCGCACGCACGCCTTGTCGCTCCCACCCGGCGGCGCTATGCTCCGAAGGCCGCTTCGTCCCCGCCGCGCACCCCCCGGTTTTCCCCCTCGATGACTCCCGACCAGATCGGCTCCTGGATCGCCGTGATCGGCCTGTTGTGCCAGGCCGGCTGCACGCTCCTCCTGGTGTGCCTCTTCACGGCGCTCCTGCGCAGCCACCCGCGCCCACAGTCGTACTTCCGCCAGTGGACGATGGGGTGGGTGGCGCTGGTGGCCGCCCTGGCCGGCGTGGGGGTGCAGTACGCCTTCCCGGCGCTCATGGCCTCGGAGCCGCTGGCCCCGCGCGCGGCGAACCTGCTCTACCAGACGGCGAAGCTCCTCTTCGTCGCCTGTCTCCTTGCCGGAACCCTGAACTACGTGCGGGGGAGCCGGCCGCGCGCCTTCCTGCGCTGGGCCCTCCCCGCCGTGCTGGTCTACGCCGTGGTGAGCGCCATCCTCTCGGGGCCCTTCCTGAACACCGTGATGGTGTTCCAGACGCCGCTGGTGGTGGGGCCGTTCCTGGCCTGCGCGTGGCTCCTGCTCCGCCTTCCCGCCTCGCGGGCCACGCTGGGGAGCCGCACCACGGGCGCGGTGTTCGTCACCATCGCGGCGCTCTGGGTCCTCTACGCCGCCGCGTTCGCCTTCGAGGGGGTGCCGGCGTGGCGCCCTCCCGACGGGCCGCTCTTCTTCCTCCTCCGGTACAACAGCTTCTTCGACCTCCTCCTCCAGGTGCTGCTGGGGTACGGGATGGTGGTGCTGCTGCTGGAAGACGTGGGGCGCGAGAACGCCGACGCGCGGAGCCAGCTGGCCCTGGCGCACGACCGCCTCAAGCAGCTTTCCCTGTACGACCCGCTGACCGGCGCGCTGAACCGCCGCGCCTACGACGAGGGCGCGGCGCTGGAGGCGCTGGGCGCCCGCTTCGGCACCGCGCTGATGCTGGACATGGACAACCTCAAGGTGGTGAACGACACCCTGGGGCACGCCGCCGGCGACGACCTGCTCCGGCGCCTGGTGGAGACGGTGCGCCGCTCCGTCCGGCCGCTGGACCGCGTGTATCGGTGGGGCGGGGACGAGTTCCTCCTGCTCTTTCCCGCCGCGCGGCCGGAGGAGGTGGTTCTGCGGGTGCGCGACGCGATCGGCACGGTGGAGGGGCTGGAGGTGAGCCTGGGCGCCGCGGCCTTCTCCGGCACGGAAGACCTGCCGGCCGCCATCGAGCGGGCCGACCGGGCGATGTACGAGGAGAAGACGCGGAACCGGGCGGGGCGGGCGCGCGGCGCCGGGGAGGCGCTCGTGGGGCGGGGATGACGGTGGCCGGGCCGGAAGTCTCCCTGCGGGACGAAGCCTCCTGGGGGTCACACGGAGGAACGGAGTAGAACGGAGGAAACGGAGAA
>DASWMA010000233.1:0-3911 GCA_036399995.1 Longimicrobium sp.
CGCACACGTGCGAGGTGGAATCGATGGTCGCTTCGGTGGGGCCGTACAGGTTCACCACCTCGCCCGCACCCGCCGCACGCGCCGCCTCCACCAGCGCGGCCGGGAGCGGCTCGCCTCCGCAGAAGAGGGTGCGGCAGGGGAGCGGGAGGTCCGCCGGAAGCGCCCCGAGCACCGCCTGCAGGAGCGGCGGGACGAACTGGGCGACGGTGACCCCCTCCTCCGCCATCACCCGCCCGATGGCCTCCGGGTCCCTGGTCGCTTCGGCCGGGAGGAGCAGCATCCGCGCGCCGGTGGCCAGCGTGGTCCACAGCTCCCACACCGACGCGTCGAACGAGATCGACGTGCGCTGCAGCACCGTGTCGCCCGCGCCGATCCCGAACGCCGCGGCCTGCCACGCGGTGTGGTTGACCAGGCTCCGGTGCTCGACCATCACGCCCTTGGGGCGACCGGTGGAGCCGGATGTGTAGATGACGTACGCCAGGTGGCCGGGGGTGAGCTCCGCGTACGCGGGGTTCGTCTCCGGCGCCCGTGCCCACGCCGGGGCGGGGGCGTCGAGCTCGACCACCGGGACCTCCACCCCCGCGAACGTGCCGGCCAGTGACGACTGCGTGACCAGCGCCGCCGGCGCGCTGTCTTCCAGCATGTAGCGCAGCCGGTCGGCGGGGTACGCCGGGTCCAGCGGCACGTAGGCGCCGCCCGCCTTGAGGATGGCCAGCAGCCCGGCGACCATCTCCGGGCCGCGCTCCACGCAGATCGCCACGCGCGCGTCGGGCCCCACGCCGAGGCCGCGGAGGTGGTGCGCCAGGCGATTCGCGCTCCGGTTCAGCTCGTCGTACGTCAGCGTGGCATCCTCGAACGCCACCGCCACCGCGTGGGGCGCGCGCGCCGCCTGCGCCTCGAACAGCTCGTGGATGCACCGGTCGGCCGGAACCTCCGCTTCGGTCCGGTTCCACGCCTCCAGCACCAGCGCTCGCTCCGCCTCGCCGAGCAGCTCCAGCCGCGAAAGCCGCACGTCCGCGTCGGCGGCGACCTGCTCCAGCACCCGCCGCAAGTGGCCCAGCATCCGCTCGATCGTGCCGCGCTCGAAGAGCTCGGTGCTGTAGGTCAGCCCGCCACGCAGGCCCTGGGCGCTCGCCGTGAGCGCCAGGTCAAGATCGAACTTGGCGATCTCCATGGCCGCTCCGGCTCCGCTCACGCCGAGCCCCGGAAGAGCGGCCCCCCTCCCCTCGGCGGCGTTCTGCAGCGTGAACATCACCTGGAAGAGCGGCGTGTGGCCCAGGCTGCGCTCCGGCTGCAGCTCGGCCACCAGCTTCTCGAAGGGCACGTCCTGGTGCGCGAACGCGCCCAGCGTCGCCTCCCGCACCCGCCGCAGCACCTCGCGGAAGCTCGGGTCGCCCGAGAGGTCGGTGCGCAGCACCAGCGTGTTGGCGAAGAAGCCGATCAGCTCCTCCACCTGGCGCCGCGTGCGGCCGGCGATCGGGGTGCCCACCACGACGTCCTCGCTCCCGCTGTACCTCGACAGCAGGAGCTGGAAGGCGCCCAGCAGCACCATGTACAGCGTGGCGCCCTCGCCCCGGGCCAGCGCCTGGAGACGGTCGAGCAGCGCGGGCGGGAGGTCGAACGTCTCCCGCGCGCCGCGGTGCGACTGCACCGGCGGACGCGGCCGGTCGGTGGGCAGCTCCAGCAGCGCCGGCGCGCCCGCCAGCCGCTCCCTCCAGTACGCGAGCTGCCGGTCCAGCGCCTCGCCCGCCAGCTGCTCGCGCTGCCACCGGGCATAGTCGGCGTACTGCACCGGCGGCTGGGCCAGCGGCGAATCGCCGCCGTCGCGATAGGCCGCGTACAGCGCCGACAGCTCCCGGAAGAACACCTCCATGCTCCACCCGTCGCTGATCACGTGGTGCATGCACAGCATCAGCACGTGACCCTCGGGGTGCAGCCGCAGCAGCGCCGCATGGAAGAGCGGGCCCGTCGCAAGGTCGAACGCCCGGCGCGCCTCCTGGCCGATGCGCTCGCCGACCGCCGCCTCGCGCTCCGCCTCGCTTAAGCCCGACAGGTCCTCCACCGGCAGCGCGAACCCGCCGAAGGGCGCGATCACCTGCACCGGCGAGCCGTCCACCTCCGCGAAGGTGGTGCGCAGCGTCTCGTGGCGCCGGACGATCTCGCTCAAGCTCCGCTCCAGCGCCGCCCCGTCCAGCGCACCCTCCAGGCGCCATGCCACGGGGATGTTGTAGACGGCGCTTCCCGGCTCCAGCCGGTCGATGAACCAGAGCCGCTCCTGCGCGAAGGAGGTGGGCGCGGTCCGCGTCCGGCCGATCTTCTCGAGGAGGAGCTTCCGCAGCAGCTCCTTGTTCCCGCTGCGCTCGCCGCGCGAGAGCGTGCCGGCCGACTCGGGGGGGACGGTCATTCCGATTTCCGGTTCGTTCAGGATTGCGCGCCCAGGAGGCGCTCCACTTCTTCTTCCGACAGCTCGTCGAGCATCTCGAGCAGGTGCTGCGGGCTGGCCTCGGGGCCGGCCGCCGGCCCCGCCAGGGCCCCCGACTCCCGTTCCGCCACCACGCGGGCCAGCTCCTCCACCGTGGGGTGCTCGAACAGCGCCTGCAGCGGCAGCTCCATGTCGAACAGCTCCTGGACCCGCGACACCACCCGCATGGCGAGCAGCGAGTGCCCGCCCAGGTCGAAGAAGCTTTCCGCCACGCCCACGCGCTCCAGGCGCAGCACCTCCGCCCAGATCCCCGCCAGCACCTCCTCCACCGGTGTGCGCGGCGCCACGTACCGGTCCTCCGCCGACTCGAGCTCCGGCGCCGGCAATGCCTTGCGGTCCAGCTTGCCGTTGGGCGTCTGTGGATACTCCTCCATCCACACGTACGCCGCCGGCACCATGTACCCCGGCAGACGGTCGGAGAGATGCGCCTTCAGCACCTCCACGGCGACCGGCTCGTCCGCCAGGTAGTACGCCACCAGCCGCCGGTCGCCGGGCGCGTCCTCGCGGACCAGGACGGCCGGGGCGCGCACGCCCGGGTGCTCCGCGAGCCGCGCCTCGATCTCGCCCAGCTCGATGCGGAAGCCGCGCACCTTCACCTGGAAGTCGGTCCGCCCCAGGTACTCGATCTCCCCGTCCGCGCGCCGGCGCACGCGGTCCATAACCCGGTACATCCGCGCCCCCGGCGCGCCGAACGGACAGGGGACGAAGCGCTCCGCCGTCATCGCGGAACCGTTCGCGTAGCCGCGCGACAGCCCGTCGCCCGCGAGGTAGAGCTCGCCGACGACGCCCACCGGCACGGGGTGGAGATGGCGGTCGAGGACGTACGCCCGCGTGTTCGCCACCGGCTTGCCGACCAGCACCTGGTCCGCGCCCCGTGGGACCACGTAGTACGTCGAATAGGTGGTGTCTTCCGTCGGCCCGTAGAGGTTGCCGACCTTTTCCACCGTCGCCAGGCCGTACAGCCCCTGCGCCAGCGCGTTCGGCAGCGCTTCGCCGCCCAGGTTCAGCGTCTTCACGCTCGCCGGGATGCCGCCGCTGCGCAGCAGCTCCGCCGCCGCGCTGGGGACCATGCTGGCGTGGACGACGTCCTCACCGACCGTCGCCAGCTCCAGCGCGTTCTCCACCAGCACCAGCTTCCCGCCCCACGCGAGCGTGCCGAAGATCTCGGCGACGCTGACGTCGAAGTTGATCGACGTGGAGAAGAGCACGGCCGAGCGCTCCTCGTCCGTGATGTGCTCGCGCATCCAGCGCAGCAGGATGGCGACGGAGGAATGGCGGATCATCACGCCCTTCGGCCTGCCGGTGGAGCCGGAGGTGAAGATGACGTGCGACAGGTTCTCCGCCCGTACGCCGCTCATCGGCGCGTCGGCGGATTCTGCGGCGATGGCGTCGCGGTCGCGGTCCAGCAGCAGCGTGGCCGCGTCTGCCG
>DASWMA010000234.1:0-10738 GCA_036399995.1 Longimicrobium sp.
GCAGAAGCAGGCGCCCGCCGCCGCGCCGGCCACCGCCGGCGCGAGCGCGGGGACGGGGACGCCCACGCAGCGCCCGCCCGCGCCCGCGAAGGCGCCGGCCGGCGGCGAGGGGCCGTTCGACTGGGGCGAGTTCTACTCGCACGTCCATCACCCCGAGGTGAAGGCGGGGCCCAGCGACCGGGTGGAGCCCGCCGACCGCATCACGCAGATCATCGCGCAGAACATGGTGCTGTCGCGGCGCATCTCGCCGCACGTGCACAGCTACTTCGAGGTGGACTACACGCGCATCGACCACGTGCGCGCGAAGAACAAGAAGGTGTGGGCCGACCAGGGGGTGAAGGTCACCTACACGCACTTCATCGCATGGGCGGTGGCGCGTGCGCTGCGCGAGCACCCGAAGCTGAACGCCTCCTTCGGCAACAACGAGGTGATCTACCGCGCCGACGTGAACCTCGGGATCGCGGTGGCCATCGACAACGGGTTGATCGTGCCGGTGGTGAAGGGGGCCGACGAGCTCTCGCTGGTGGGGCTGGCCAAGCGGGTGAACGACGTGGGCAACCGCGCGCGCAACCGCCAGCTCAAGCCCGACGACATCCAGGGCGGCACCTTCACCATCACCAACCCGGGGATCTTCGGGACGACGATCGGCTTCCCGATCATCAGCCAGCCGCAGGTGGCGATCCTGGGGGTGGGCGGGGTGGAGATGCGCCCGGCGGTGATCAGCGACGAGTACGGCAACCACGCCATCGTCCCCCGCAAGCGCGGCTACATCTCCCTCGGCTACGACCATCGCCTGGTGAACGGCGCCGACGGAGACCAGTTCCTGGCCCGCGTGAAGCAGCTGATGGAGACCTTCCCCGAGACGGCGTGATCGGCCCCTCGGCCGGGATGGCAGCGAAGCGGCCCCGGAAACGTTCCGGGGCCGCTTCGCGTTCAGCACCACCGTTCCGCAGTGAAGATCCCGAAGGACCTGTCTCAGGCAGAGCAGCAGAGGAAGCAGAGAACAACCCGTCTCCTCCGCGTTCTCTGCTGCTCTGCGTGAGATTCTTCAGTGCTGGAAATGGAACGATGTCCGGCAACGCGTATCAGGGGTCGATCGGGTCGTCGGGGCAGGTGCAGGTGTAGCCGCCCTGCGTGCGGGTGCAGCCGCACGAGCAGGTGTTGCCGCAGGTGTAGGCGCAGCTGAACATCGAAGTCGGCGCCGGGGAGCAGTAGTTGACCGAATCGTCCACCGGCTCCGAATCGCATTCCCAGGCGTTGAGGGTGTATTCGCGGCCGCGGACGGTTCCGCGCGCCTCGCCCGGCCGCTCGACCGCGAACGATTCCACCTGCAGCTCGTCGATCTCCAGCTTCAACCTGCGCATCTTCCACCTCCGGTTGGTTCGTGGATTCCCTGGGTGCACTGCACGGCTGAAAAGATGCTCCATGGAGTCTCATCGTGCAAATGTGCTTTCCAATTTCGGCGGAATCGATGTTCGATGCCGATCGGTGCGGGAGGACGGCGCGGCGCGGGCGGCCGGACGGCCAGGAGGGCCCCGAGGTCGCGGAAGCGGGGGGGCTCCGGCTGAACGGAGGCACCACGCTGCATGGATCGGCGGCGGCGTCCACGTGGTCGCTTGCGCCCGCGCGAGGGCTCGTTTATCGTCCGGCGGTGTAATCCTTCCCCGAATCGCCGTTCATTCCCCTCTCCCGACCCACGGAACCATGTACGAGCAGCAGACGTACGGCTACGGGTATTCCGAGCCGATGGCCGGCATCACCAGCGCGCGGCGGGCGCAGTTCGTCACGCGCACCTACACGCACCTGCTGGCCGCCATCCTCGGCTTCACCGCCATCGAGGTGATGCTGTTCAAGACCGGGCTGGCGCTTCCCATCACGCAAACCCTGATGGGATCGAGGATGGGGTGGCTGGCGGTGCTGGGCGGGTTCATGGTGGCGGGGTGGCTGTTCAGCGGGATGGCGGCTCGCGCGCAGAGCATCGGTGTGCAGTACCTGGCGCTCGCCGGCTACGTGCTCGTGGAGGCGATCATCTTCGTCCCCCTGCTGCTGCTGGCCGACTACAACGCGCCGGGCGCCATCCGGAGCGCCGCGCTGGTCACGCTGCTGGGCTTCTCGGGGCTCACCGCCATCGCCATGATGACGGGGAAGGACTTCACCTTCATGGGCGCCTTCCTCCGCTGGATCGGCCTGGGCGCGCTGCTGCTGATCGTGGCCGGGGTGATCTTCGGCTTCCAGCTGGGCACCTTCTTCTCGGTGGCCATGGTGGTGTTCGCCGGGGCGACCATCCTGTACAGCACCAGCAAGATCCTGCGGACGTACCCCGAAGACCGCTACGTCTCGGCGGCGCTGGAGCTGTTCGCGAGCGTGGCGCTGATGTTCTGGTACGTGCTGCGCATCTTCATGTCGCGCCGGTAGGCTCGACGAGAGGGCGACACGACGAGCGGGGCCCGGGGTTGCGCCCGGGCCCCGCTCTTTCTTGATTCAACGCATGAGCACCATCATCACCGACACCCTGGCCCCGCCCCGCCCGCTGGACGTCCGCCGCCTGGGACGCGTCCCCTACGGCGACGCGCTGGAGCTACAGAAGGAGCTGGTGGACCAGCGCCGCGGCGGCCGCGTCCCCGACACGCTGCTGCTGCTGGAGCACCCCCACGTGATCACGCTGGGGAGCGGCGCGCACGACGAGAACGTCCTCGTCTCGGCCGACGAGCGGGCGGCGCGCGGGATCGAGCTGTTCGAGACCGGGCGCGGCGGCGACGTGACCTACCACGGCCCCGGGCAGCTGGTGGGCTACCCGATCCTGGACCTGAAGCCCGACCGCCAGGACCTGCACCGCTACCTGCGCGACCTGGAGGAGATGCTGATCGGCGTGCTGGGCGACTTCGGGATCGACGGGAGCCGCAAGGAGGGGCTGACGGGGGTGTGGGCGGGCGACCGGAAGGTGGCGGCGATCGGCGTCCGCGTATCCAGCGGGTGGATCACCAGCCACGGCTTCGCGCTGAACGTGAGCACCGACCTGGGCTTCTTCGGCACCATCGTCCCCTGCGGGATCCGCGACCACGGCGTGGGCTCGCTGAGCCAGGAGACCGGCCGCGACGTTTCGCTCGCCGAAGCCGAGGCCGCGGTGGTGCGGCAGATGGGGCGCGTGTTCGGCCACGTACCGCTGGGCTGAAGAACGGCGGGCTCACGCAGAGCGGCAGAGGAGCAGAGAACCGCCACGAGTTCTCTGCTCCTCTGCTGTTCTGCGTACCGAAGCACCGACCGGGTCACATTCAGCGGTGTCGGCCGAGCCACGGGAGCCTGATCACGCCGCGGTGCAGAGGCAGACCTGCCGGGGGCTGTGGGATGCGAACGGTGCCCCGGAGAAGTCGCCGTGGCGGGAGATCAGGCGGAAGCCGCCGCGCTCCAGCAGCAGCGGAAGCTCCTGCGGAAAGATGCTGCGGAGGTGGAGCGGCGCCACCCACGCATCCCGCTGCGCTTCGGTGGAGACGAACCAGGTGGCGCGGTTGACCTGCGTGGCGGCGTCGTAGTCGGAGGTGGCCTCCACCGTCACCTCGCCGAACGCATCGGTGGGCACCGTCATCACGTGCACCCGCGTGGAGGGCGGGGTGGCCAGGATGCGCACGTCGGGGTTGAAGACGTCGAACGCGAACACCCCGTCCGGCGCGAGATGGCTCCGCACCGCGTGGAAGACCGCGAGCACGTCCTCCGTCGCCGTGCAGTGCAGCAGCGAGTTGCGCGGGATGAACACGACCCCGAAGCGCTCGCCCAGCTCGAAGCGCCGCATGTCGCCCCGCACCAGCCGGAGCTCGGCCCCCGCGGCTCCGGCCCGTTCGCGCGCGGCGCGCAGCATGGCGGCGGAAAGGTCGAGCCCGACGGTGCGATGCCCGCGCGCCGCGATCTCCACCGCGATCTGGCCCGTGCCGCACGCCAGCTCCAGCACCGGCCCGCCGTGCCGGTCGGCCAGCGCGGCGTAATGGGGCACGTGCGCGCCGCCGGGGAGAAGGGCGTCGTAGAGGGCGGGGTGGTCGTAGAGCACGGGAGTGTGGCGGGTCGCCGGGGTTGCGGAAGGGTGCGGACGATCTCACTACCGGTGGCGACGCGGATTTGTGTCAGCCGCGGTCGCGCAGCGCGGCGTGGACGGCGTCGAGGAGCTGCTCGGCGGTGAAGGGCTTGGGGAGGAAGCGGGCGCCGGGGTCGAGCACGCCGTTGCGCTGCACCGCCTCTTCGGCATAGCCCGAGACGTAGACGACGGGGACGCCGGGGCGGGCCGCCCGCAGCCGCGCGGCCAGGTCGCGCCCGCCCATGCGCGGCATCACCATGTCGGTCACCAGCAGGTGCAGCGGGCCGTCGTACTCGCCGGCCACCGCCAGCGCCTCTTCGCCGTCGGCCGCCTCGAGCACCGTGAAGCCGCCGCGGCGCAGCACCCGCACCGCCAGGCGCCGCACCGTCACCTCGTCTTCGGCCAGCAGCACCGTGCCCTCGCCGCGCCCGGGGAGCTGCAGGGGGGTGCTGGCCGGCTCCGGCGCGGCGGGGCCGCCCACCGGGGGGAGGTAGATGCGCACGCTGGTGCCGCGCCCCAGCTCCGAGTCGATCCAGATGAAGCCGCCGCTTTGCTTGACGATGCCGTACACGGTGCTGAGCCCCAGCCCGGTGCCACGCCCCGCCGGCTTGGTGGTGAAGAAGGGCTCGAAGGCGCGCTCGCGTGTCTCGGCGTCCATTCCCTGGCCGGTGTCGTTCACGCACAGCTTCACGTAGCGGCCGGGAGCCACGTACGGGTGCGTGCGCCTCACCTCCTCCCCGAGCTCCACGTTGGCGGTCTCCACGATCAGCTTGCCGCCGGCGGGCATGGCGTCGCGGGCGTTCACCGCCAGGTTCATCACCACCTGCTCCACCTGCCCGGGGTCGGCGCGCACCTGGGCCAGCCCCGGGGCCAGCCGGGTCACCAGCTCCACGTCTTCGCCGATCAGCCGGCGCAGCATCCGCTCCATCTCCTGCACCACGCCGTTCAGGTCGAGCACGCGCGGCTGCAGCACCTGCCGGCGGCTGAAGGCCAGGAGCTGGCGCGTGAGCCCCGCGGCGCGGTCGGCGGCCTTGCGGATCTCCTCCACGTCTTCGCGGCGCGGGTCGCCGGGGGGGATGTCGAGGAGAAGGAGCTCGGCGTTGCCGCGGATGGCGGTGAGCAGGTTGTTGAAGTCGTGCGCCACGCCGCCGGCCAGCCGCCCCACCGCGTCCATCTTCTGCGCCTGCAGCAGCTGCTGCTGTGAGGTGCGCAGCGCCTCTTCGGCCTGCTTGCGCTCGGTCACGTCGCGCGAGTTGACCACGATCCCCGACACGGCAGGGTCGTGCAGCAGGCTGGTGCAGATCGCCTCGAGCATGCGGAAGGAGCCGCCGGCGTGGCGCATGCGGAACTCCAGCCACTGCGGCTCGCCGGGCGAGCGGATGGCGCGGTCGAACACCTCCAGCACCGCCGGCACGTCGTCGGGGTGCACCAGCTCGAACAGGTACACCCCGGGGAGCGCCGCGCGGTCGTACCCCAGGGTGCGCTCCACCGAGGGGCTCACGAAGCGCACGTCGCCGTCGCCCTCGAGCACGGTGATGATGTCGTGCGCGTTCTCGATCAGCGAGCGGAAGTGGCGCTCGCGGCTCTTCAGCGCCTCCTCGCCCTCGCGGCGCACCGAGATGTCGCGGGTGTTGTAGACGATCCCGCGCACCGCCGGGTCGTGCAGCAGGTTGCGGGCGGTCACCTCCACCGCGTGGGGCACGCCGTCGCTGTCCACCATCCGCAGCTCCACCTGCACCCGCACCCCCGGCTCCGCCGTCAGGTTCGCGAAGGTCTCCAGCGCGAAGGGCATGTCGTCGGCGTGGATGGTGGAGAGGACGTTCATCCGCGTCCACTCCTGCGGGGTGTACCCGGTGAGCGCCACCACCCCGGGCGACACGAAGCGCAGGCTGCCGTCGGCGTCGCCCACCGCCACCACCTCGCCCACCGCCTCGGTGATGGCGCGGAAGTAGTCGCCGCTCCGGCGCAGCGCCTCCTCGGCGCGGCGGCGCTCGGTGATGTCGGTGACGAACCCCTCCAGCACCGCGGGCCCGCCCGCGCGCTCCACCGGCACGCCGTTCTCCTGCAGCCAGCGCTCGCCGCCTTCGCGGTGCGTGATGCGGTACTCCAGCTGGAAGGGCCGCCCCTCGCGCACCGCCTCTTCCACCTCGGCCCACACGCGCGCCCGGTCGTCCTCCACGATCAGGTCGCCGAATGCCACCACGCGGCTCTCCACCAGCTCGTCGGGGGCGTAGCCGGTGAGCGGAAGCGCCCCCTCGCTGGCGAACTCCACGGTGAAGTCGCGGTCCACCCGGCAGCGGTAGGCCATCCCCGGGAGGTTTGCCATCAGCGTGGCCAGGGCGCGGCGGCTTTCGCGCAGCTCGGCCTCGGTGCGGCGGTGCGTCACCGCGTAGCGCAGGGTGCGCTCGAGCAGCGCCGGGGTCAGCTCGCCCTTCTCCAGGAAGTCGGCGGCGCCCGCGCGCATCGCCTCCACGTCGAGGTCGCGGCCGCCCTGGCCGGTGAGCAGCACCACGGGCGCCGCCACCCCCCGCGCGGCCGCCTCGCGCACCAGGTCCACGCCGGTGCGCGCGCCCAGGCGGTGGTCGGCCAGCACCGCGTCGTACTCCCCGTTCAGCCGCGCCAGCGCGTCGGCGTAGGTGCAGGCGCGGTCCACGACGAAGCCGCCGCCCGCCCGCCGCAGCAGGTCGGCGGTGAGGACGAAGTCGTCGTCGTCGTCCTCCACCACCAGGATGCGGAGCGGGCCCGGCACGCTCACCCCTCGTCGGGGAGCGACACCGTGCCGCCCCAGTAGTCCCCCAGGCTCTGCATCACCTCCACCAGCCCCGAGAAGGTGACCGGCTTGGTGATGAACGAGTTGGCGCCCAGCTCGTAGCTCCGCGCCACGTCTTCGGGCTGCCCCGAGGTGGTCATCACCACCACGGGGATGCGGCGCAGCGCCGGGTCGTGGCGGATCTCGTGCAGCGCCTCCATCCCCCCCATGCGCGGCATGTTCAGGTCGAGCAGCACCAGCGACGGCGTCGGCGCGTCGGCCGGGGGGGCGTAGCGCCGCTCGCGGCGCAGGTACTCCAGCAGCTCGCCGCCGTCTTCCACGAAGCGCAGCGTGGCCGGCACCGGCGACTCGCGCAGGGCGTCGCGGGCCAGCAGCCGGTCGTCCTCGTCGTCGTCGGCCATCAGGATGATGAGCGGCGCGGCCTGGGTCATGGTGCCTCCCCGCGGCCGGCGCACCCCGGCAGCGTTACGGTGAAGGTTGCGCCCTGGCCGGGCGCGGCGTTCGCGGTGATGGAGCCGCCCGCGCTCTCGGCGATGCGGCGGCAGATGGCCAGCCCCATCCCCGTCCCCTCGTACTCGCTGCGCCCGTGCAGCCGCTGGAAGGGGAGGAAGATCCGCTCCGCGTGGTCGGGCTCGAAGCCGATCCCCCGGTCGGCCACGACCAGCCGCACGGTGCGGCCGCCGTCGGTTTCCTCGGCGCGGACGGTGACGTGGGGGGGAACCCCGGGGCGATGGAACTTGAGCGCGTTGGCCAGCAGGTTCTGCAGCAGCTGGCGGGTGTGCACCGGGTCGGCGCAGACCGGGGCGAGCGGCCCGGCGTCCACCGTGCCCCCGGTCTCGCGCAGCCGCGGCTCCAGGTCGCCCACCACCTCGCGGAGCACGGCGCCCAGCTCCACCGGCACCGCCTGCGCCCGCTGCCGGCCCACGCGCGAGTACTGCAGCAGGTCGTGGATGAGCTGCTGCATCCGCTCCGCGGCGGCCTGCATCCGCGCCAGGTAGTCGCGCCCCTCGTCGCCCAGCCCGCCGCCCCAGCGCTCGCCCAGCCGGTCGCCGAACGAGCGGATCTTGCGCAGCGGCTCCTGCAGGTCGTGGCTGGCCACGTAGGCGAACTCTTCGAGCTCGCGGTTGCTGCGCTCCAGCTCGCGGGCGTGCTCGCGCAGCGCCTGCTCCATGCGCACCCGCTCCGACAGGTCCATGAAGGTGCCCACCACGTACTCCACCCGCCCCGCGGCGTCGAAGACGGGGGCGGCGCCCACCCGCAGCGGCACGCGGCGGGTGCCGGGGCGCAGCTCCAGGTCGTCCACCCACGCCACCTCGCCCTGGTACGCCCGCCGCACCGGGAGACGCTCGGGGGGGTAGGGCTCCTCGGTGCCGGTCACGTACATCGCGTGGGTGGGCGGGCCGGCCTCCATGTCCAGCTGGTGGCCGGGGTCGCCCACCAGCTCCTGCGCGGCGCGGTTGGCGTAGTACAGGTGGCCTTCGGCGTCGCGCACCACCACGGGGGTGGGGAGCATCTCCAGGATCTGGAAGAGCCGCCCCTCGCTGTCGCGCAGCCGCTGCAGGATCCGCTCGCGCTCCACCACCAGCCCCAGCTGGGTGCCCAGGTTCCCCAGCAGCTCCAGCAGCTCGGGGTCGGGGTGCTCGGGGTGGCCGGAGAAGAACTCGGCCACCGCCACCACCTCCCCCTCCGCGCGCACCGGCCACGCCACCGCGCCGCGCACGCCCACGTGGGCCGCCGCCCCGGCGCGCAGGAAGCCCGTCTCGCGCTGCACGTCGCGGATCCACACCGGCACTCCGGTGGCGGCCACGCGGCCGGCCAGCCCCTCGCCGCCGTCCAGGCGGAGCTCCTCCGTCGCCGTGCGCAGCTCGGCGAAGCGCCCGGGGTCGTCCAGGCGCCAGATCCCGGAGCTGACCAGCGCGCCGCCGGGGTCGCGCACGAACACGTGCCCCACGGGCCAGCCGGTGTAGCCGCAGGTCAGGTCCAGCGCCTCGCGCAGCACCTCGTGCAGGCTCCCCGCGCGGTTGGCGGCGGCCGACACCCCCTGCATCAGCTCCAGCACGGCGGCGCGGCGGGCCAGCGCCTCGGCCGCGCGGCGGCGGTCGCTCACGTCTTCCACCAGCGCCAGCATGAACACCGGGCGCCCGTCGCGGCTGCGCATGGTGAGCTTCACCCGCACCCAGGTCTCGCGCCCCCCGCGCGCGCGCAGCCGCAGCCCGTCGTGCACGTCGGCGTCGCGCCCGTGCTCCACGGCTTCCGCGATCTGCGCCGCCTCGCCGCCGTCGCCGCGCAGGAACGCGGTCAGCGGCCGGCCGAAGAGGCGCCCGGAGCGCACGTCGAGCATCCGCGACAGGGCGCGGTTGGCGCGCAGGATCCGCCCGCCCGGGTCCAGCACCGCCAGCCCCGAGACCGACCCCTCGAACATCGCCCGGAACACGCTGATCCCCTGGCGCGCGGCCGCCGGCGAAGGAGCGGCGGCTCCGGCGGGCGGGGCGAGGAGGGCCGCCGCGTCTTCCAGCGCGGCCCGGTCGGCCTCGCTCCACTCCCGCGGCCGCGCGTCGGCGGCGGCGACGCACCCGCCGCCCTCCAGCGGCACCGCGGCGAACGCGGCGAAGCCGGCTGCGTCCTTCCGCTCGCACACCACCACGGGCCCGGCGGACGCGGACGCGCGCTCGCAGAGCCCGGCCAGCGCGTCGCGCTCCGCATCGGCCAGCGGGGGGATGGCGTGCACGTGCAGGACGCTGCCCTGGTAGACGGCGGCGACGGGTGCGTTCACCGCGCGCGCGGCAAGGCGCGCCACGGCGGTGAGCTGCGGCGCGGCGCGGGTGGCGGCCGGGGGTGCTGTGGTGGTGTGCGTAGCCATCGGGTTCCACGCGCCCGGGGGCGGGTCGTCTGGAACGAGCCCTTACGTAGCGCGAAGCGCGCTGGGTGTCATGCTTTGAGGATGAAGGTAGCGGGCGTGTGTTCGAACGACAATCGGGGACGGCGTGGCCCGGCCGGCGCGGTCACCGGTCCTGGCGCTCCATTTCTGCCCCGATCTCGCCGCCCAGGAGGATCACCATCGAGGTGTAGTACATCCACAGCAGCAGCACGATCATCCCCCCCAGCACCCCGTAGCTCTTGCTGTACGAGCCGAAATTCGCGGCGTAGAGCCGGAAGCCGAGGGTGGCCAGCAGCCAGAGCCCGGCGGCGAAGGCCGAGCTCTTCAGCAGCACGCCCGCGCGGCCGCGCCGGCGGGTGCCGGGGAGAACGCGGTACACCACCCAGAACGCCGCCACCACGAGCGCGAGGCCCAGCGGGAACTGGAGGATGGACCACGCGGTGCCCAGCCCCAATCCCTTCGCGATGGCGGGCCCGGCCAGGAGCGCCGCGCTTCCGGCCAGGAAGAGGAGCCCCACGGCCAGGAGCGCCGCCAGCGCCACGCCGCGCCGCTTCACGAAGCCGCGCTGGCAGCGGACGCCCCAGGCCACGTTGAGCGAGTCTTCCAGCGCCATGAACACGTTGGCGCCGGCCCACAGCGACAGGAGGAGGCCGATGGAAAGGAGCCCCGGGTGCTCCTTCTGCACCACCTCGCTCACGAACCCGTTCACCAGCGCGCCGGCCTCGGCGGGAAGGTTGCGCTGCAGGCTGCCGGTGAGCCAGGCGGCCGTGCTGTCGCCGCCGAAGATGCCGGCCATGGCGAAGGTGGCCATCAGCAGCGGCGGCAGCGACATGAAGAAGTAGTAGGCGACCTTGGCCGCCTGGTTGGCCACGTCGTCGTTCTTGTACTTCGTCCAGACGCGCTTCCACAGCGGCCACGCCAGCGGCGGCGCGGCCGCGGCCTTCGCCGGGCTCGCGCCCGGCTGCGCGACGGGGGCTTCGTCGTCCGCCTCGGGGTGCGGAGGTACGGGGGTACGGGGGTACGGGGG
>DASWMA010000235.1:0-8368 GCA_036399995.1 Longimicrobium sp.
GCAGCTCCTCCACCAGCCGCTCGAACGGCACGTCCTGGTGCTCGTACGCGCCCAGCGTGGCCTCGCGCACCCGCGCCAGCAGCTCGCCCACGCTGGGGTCGCCCGACAGGTCGGTGCGCAGCACCAGCGTGTTGACGAAGAAGCCGACCAGCTCCTCCACCTCCCGCGAGGTCCGGCCCGCGATCGGGCTCCCCACCACCACGTCCTCGCTCCCGCTGTACTTCGACAGCAGCAGCTGGAACCCCGCCAGCAGCACCATGTACAGCGTCGCGCCTTCGCGCCGGCACACCTCCCGGAGCCGCGCCAGCAGCTCGGCCGAAAGCTCGACCCGCTCCCGCGCCCCCCGGAACGTCTGCACGGCCGGGCGCGGATGGTCGGTCGGCAGCTCCAGCAGCGCGGGTGCGTCCGCGAGCCGTTCCCTCCAGTACGAGAGCTGCCGCTCCAGGACCTCGCCCCGCAGGTGCTCGCGCTGCCAGGCGGCGTAGTCCGCGTACTGCACGCCCAGCTCCGGCAACGGAGACTCCCGCCCCTCGCGGTACGCCGCGTACAGCGCCTCCAGCTCCCGGTCGAGCACCCCCATGCTCCACCCGTCGCTGACGATGTGGTGCATGGAGAGCAGCAGGACGTGATCCTCGGCACCCACCCGCAGCAGCGCCGCACGGAAGAGCGGCCCCGCCGAAAGGTCGAACGCCCGCCGCGCCTCCTCGTCCGCGCGCCGCACGACCGCCGCCTCGCGATCCGCCTCGCCCAGCGCCGACAGGTCCTCCACCGGCAGGGCGAACCCGCCGAACGGCGCGATCACCTGCACCGGCGAGCCGCCCGCCTCGGCGAAGACCGTCCGCAGCCCCTCGTGGCGCCGGACGATCTCGCCCAGCGCCCGCTCCAGCGCCGCCTCGTCCAGCGCCCCCTCCAGGCGCCGTGCCGCGGAGATGTTGTAGAGGACGCTTTCCGGCTCCAGCCGGTCGATGAACCAGAGCCGCTCCTGCGCGAACGACAGCGGCAGCGCCCCCGTGCGCCCGGCCGGCACCACTGCGGGCAGCACCGGCAGCCCGGCGCGGCGCATCTCCTCCACGCGCCCGGCCAGATCCGCCACCGTGGGCCCCTCGAAGAGCGCCCGCAGCGGCAGCTCGACGGCGAACACGGCGCGGATACGGGACACCACCCGCGTGGCCAGCAGCGAGTGCCCGCCCAGGTCGAAGAAGCGTTCCTCCACGCCCACGCGCTCCAGGCGCAGCACCTCCGCCCAGATCCCCGCCAGCACCTCCTCCACCGGCGTCCGCGGCGCCACGTACCGGTCCTCCGCCGACGCGAGCTCCGGCGCCGGCAGTGCCTTGCGGTCCAGCTTTCCGTTCGGAGTCAGCGGGAGCGCGTCCAGCGTCACGAACGCGGACGGGACCATGTACTCCGGCAGGCTCCCCCGCAGGAACGCGCGCACCTCCTCCGCCTCCACCTCGCCCACCACGTACGCCACCAGCCGCTTCTCGCCCGGCTGGTCCTCGCGCACGATCACCCGCGCCTCGCGCACCTCGTCCCGCGCCGCCAGCGCGGCCTCGATCTCTCCGGGCTCGATCCGGAATCCCCGGATCTTGACCTGCTGGTCCAGCCGGCCCAGGTACTCCACCGTGCCGTCCGCCATCCAGCGCACCCGGTCGCCGGTGCGGTACATCCGCGCACCCGGCTCCGTGGCGAACGGATCGGGAACGAACCGCTCCGCCGTCCTCCCGGGGTGCCCCAGGTAGCCGCGCGCCACGCCGTCTCCCCCGGTGAACAGCTCGCCCGGCACCCCCACCGGCACGGGCCACAGCGCCCGGTCCAGCACGTAGACCCGCGTGTTCGAGATCGGGCGCCCGATGGGGACCGAGCTCCCGCTCCACCCGTCCGGGACCGTGTAGCAGCAGGTGAACGTGGTGTTCTCTGTCGGCCCGTACCCGTTGATCAGCCGGATGCCGGGGAAGCGCTGCTTCAGCGCGCGGACCTGCTCCACCGGAAGGACGTCGCCCCCGGCCAGCAGCTGCCGGACTCCGCCGAGCTCTTCCAGCCGCTCCTGCACCATCAAGCCGAACAGGCTGGCGGTCAGCCACAGGGCCGTCACCCCCTGCTCCACGAGCGTGCGGCCCAGCGCCTCCAGCGACGGGCCGGCCTCCTCCGGGATCACCACCTTGCCGCCGTTCAGCAGCGGGCCCCAGACTTCCAGGGTGGACGCGTCGAAGGAGATCGGGGCACCCTGCAGGACCACCGTGTCCGGGCCGAAGTCGGCGTAGTCGGCCCCGCGGACGAGCCGGACGACGCTGCGGTGCTCGACCCCGACTCCCTTGGGCGTCCCCGTGCTCCCGGAGGTGTAGATCACGTACGCCAGGGTCCGCGCGGCCGCTCCGCTCCCGGGCGACTCGGCGCTCTCGCTCCGGATCTCCGCCGCTGCCCCGTCGATGCTCACCACCGTGACGTGGTCCGGGACGGGGAGCGTTGAGCGCAGCGACTCCTGCGTCAGCAGCACCCCGGCCGCGGAATCGTCGAGCATGAACGCCAGACGCTCGGCGGGATACCTGGGGTCCAGCGGCACGTAGGCGCCGCCCGCCTTGAGGATGGCCAGGATGGAGACGATCAGGTCGGCGGCGGGCTCCATCAGCACGCCCACGCGGCTCTCCAGACCCACCCCGCGGCCCACCAGGTGGTGCGCCAGCCGGTTGGCCCGCGCGTCCAGCTCGGCGTAGGTCAGGCGCTCGCCGCCCCGGACCAGCGCGACCGCGCCGGGACGATCGCGGACCTGTGCCTCGAAGAGCTCCTGGATGCACGCTTCCCCCGGATAGGGGCGCCCGGTCCGGTTCCACTCCTCCAGCACGAGCGCACGCTCCGCCTCGCCCAGCAGCTCCAGCCGCGAAAGCCGCACGTCCGCGTCCGCGGCGACCTGCTCCAGCACCCGTGCCAGGTGGCCGAGCATCCGGTCGACCGTGTCGCGCTCGAAGAGATCGGTGCTGTAGTTCAGACCGCCGCGCAGGCCCTGGGCGGTCGCGGTCAGACCCAGGAGGAGATCGAACTTGGCGCTCGGGAGCTCCGCTTCGACTCCGCTCACCTCCAGCCCCGGAAGAGCGCCTCCCCCACCCCCGGCGTTCTGCAGCGTGAACATCACCTGGAAGAGGGGCGAGTGGCTCAGGGAGCGTTCCGGCTGCAGCTCCTCCACCAGGCGCTCGAAGGAAAGCTCCTGGTGCTCGTACGCGCCCAGCGTCGCCTCCCGCGCCCGCCCCAGCACCTCGCGAAAGGACGGGTCGCCCGAGAGATCGGTCCGCAGCACCAGCGTGTTGACGAAGAAGCCGATCAGCTCCTCGACCTCCTTCCGCGTCCGCCCCGCGATCGGGCTGCCCACCACCACGTCTTCGCTGCCGGCGTACCTGCCCAGCAGCACCTGGAAGGCGCCCAGCAGCACCATGTACAGCGTCGCTCCCTCGCTCCGCCCCAGCGCCTGCAACCGCTCCAGCAGATCCAGGGAGAAGCTCACCGGAACCGTCGTGCCCCGGTGCGTCTGAACCGGCGGGCGCGGACGGTCGGCCGGCAGTTCCAGCAGCTCCGGCGCTCCCGCCAGGCGCTCCCTCCAGTACGAGAGCTGCCGCTCCAGCACCTCGCCCTTCAGCTGCTCGCGCTGCCACACGGCGTAGTCGGCGTACTGCACCGGCAGCTCGGGGAGCGGAGACGCACGCCCCGCCAGATACGCCGCGTACAGCGCCGAGAGCTCGCGGAAGAGCACCCCCATGCTCCACCCGTCGCTGACGATGTGGTGCATCGAGAGGAGCAGCACGTGATCCCGGGGGTCCAGCCGCAGCAGCGTCGCGCGGAAGAGCGGTCCCGCCGAGAGGTCGAAGGGCCGTGCCGCCTCAGCCTCGGCCCGGTGCCTGACCGCCGCCTCGCGCTCCGCTTCGCCGAGCCCCGACAGATCCTCCACCGGCAGGTCGAACCCGCCGAACGGCGTGATCACCTGCACGGGGGCGCCCTCGCGATCGGCGAACGTGGTCCGCAGCGCCTCGTGCCTGCGGACGATCTCGCTCAAGCTCCACTCCAGCGCGGCCCGGTCCAGCGCGCCGCCCAGGCGCCATGCCATGGGGATGCTGTAGACGGCGCTCCCCGGCTCCATCTGGTCGATGAACCAGAGCCGCTCCTGCGCGAAGGAGAGCGGCAGCGCACCCGTGCGCTCCACCGGCACCACCGGCGGCAACGCCGGCAGCTCCGCGCGCCGCATCTCCTCCACGCGCACGGCCATCTCCGCGATCGTGGGGCCCTCGAAGACGGCCCGCAGCGGCAGCTCCACCCCGAACACCGCCCGGATGCGCGAGACCACCCGCGTGGCCATCAGCGAGTGGCCACCCAGCTCGAAGAAGCTTTCCTCCACGCCCACCCGCTCCAGGCGCAGCACCTCGGCCCAGATCCCCGCCAGCACCTCCTCCACCGGCGTCCGCGGCGCCACGTACGTCTCCTCGGCCGACGCGAGCTCCGGGGCCGGCAGCGCCCTGCGGTCCAGCTTCCCGTTCGGGGTCAGCGGCAGCCGCTCCAGCACCACGAACGCGGCCGGCACCATGTACTCCGGCAGGCTCTGCCGCACGTGCGCGCGCAGCGCGCCCGTCTCCACGTCGCCCACCACGTACGCCACCAGCCGCCTGTCGCCCGGCTGGTCCTCGCGCACCACCACCCGGGCTTCGCGCACGCCCGGATGCGACATCAGCACCGCCTCCACCTCCCCCGGCTCGATGCGGAAGCCGCGGATCTTCACCTGCTCGTCCAGCCGGCCCAGGTACTCGATCCTCCCGTCCGGGCGCCACCGCGCCCGGTCGCCCGTCCGGTAGAGCCGCGCCCCCGGCTCCCGGCCGAACGGGTCGGCCAGGAAACGCTCCGCCGTCTGCTCCGGGCGGTCCAGGTAGCCGCGCGCCAGCTGCGCGCCCCCGACGTGCAGCTCGCCCGCCACACCCACCGGCACCGGCTCGCCCCACTCGTCCAGCAGGTAGACCCGGACGTTGGGCACCGGCCGGCCGATGGGAACGCTGGCCGCCGATTCGTCCGGCGCGGACACCTGGCCCGAGACCGACACCGCCGATTCCGTGGGGCCATAGAGGTTGTGGAGCCGCACCCGCGGGAGACGCTCGCGGACGCGCTCGGCGAGCGCCGCCGACAGCGCTTCGCCGCCACAGAGCACGCGCGTCAGCCCGGTGCACCGCTCGACACCCTGGTACTCCAGGAAGAGCTGCAGCATGGAGCAGACGAAGTACGCCGTGCTCACCCCCTCGCCGGAGATCAGGCCGATGAGGTACTCGGGATCCCTGTGCCCGTCCGGCCGCGGCAGGACCACCCGGCCGCCCACCGCCAGGGGCCAGAAGATCTCGAACACGGAAGCATCGAAGCTGAAGGAGCTGTTCTGGAGCACGCCCTCTCCCACCCCCAGCCCATGCCTCTCCTGCATCCAGTGCAGACGGTTCACCGACGCGCGGTGCGGGTTCGGCACGCCCTTGGGCCGGCCGGTGGTTCCGGAGGTGTAGGTCACGTAGAACAGGTGGCCCGGCGTGACGTCGCCGCGCTCCGGGTTCGTCGCGGGCCGGTCCGCCCACTCCGGCGCGTCCGCGTCCAGCTCCAGCACCGGCACCGCCGCGCTCTCGACCCGGTCCCGCAGGCTCTTCTGCGTGAGCACCGCGGCCGGCGCGCTGTCGGCCAGCATGTACGCGAGCCGCTCCACCGGGTACGCCGGGTCCAGCGGCACGTACGCGCCGCCCGCCTTGATCACCCCGAGCGCCCCCACCACCATCTCCAGGCTCCGTCCCACGCAGATCCCCACCCGCGCGTCCGGGCCCACGCCCAGCGAGCGGAGGTGGTGCGCCAGCCGGTTCGCCCGCGCGTTCAGCTCCGCATACGTGAGGCGCTCCCCTTCGAAGACGACCGCCTCCGCGTGAGGCGTGCGCTCCACCTGGGCCTCGAAAAGGTGGTGGATGCACAGGCCGGCGGGGACCTCCGTCTCCGCCCGGTTCCACTCCTCCAGCACGAGCGCGCGCTCCTCCTCGCCCAGGAGCCGCAGCTCCGAGAGGCGCAGCTCCCCGTCGGCGCCGACCTGCTCCAGCACCCGCTCCAGGTGCCCCAGCATCCGCCGGATGGTGCGTTCGTCGAACAGGTCGGTCGCGTAGGCCAGGGCCGCGTGCAGCCCCCGCGAGCCCTCGTTGACCGCGAGGCTCAGGTCGAACTTGGCGGTCTCGGAGTCCACGTAGGCGGACTCGACCCGCAGCCCCGGCAGGCCAGGCCCGGAGCCCTCCACGTTGGTCAGCGAGAACGACACCTGGAAGAGCGGAGAGTGGCTCAGCGACCGCTCCGGCTGCAGCTCCGCCACCAGCTTCTCGAAGGGAAGCTCCTGGTGCTCGTACGCGCCCAGCGTCACCCCCCGCACCCGCCGCAGCACCTCGCGGAAGCTCGGGTCGCCGGAGAGATCCGTCCGCAGCACCAGGGCGTTGACGAAGAAGCCGATCAGCTCCTCCACCTCCCCTCGCGTGCGCCCGGCGATCGAGCTCCCCACCACCACGTCCCCGCTCCCGCTGTACTTCGAGAGGAGCACCTGGAAGGCCCCCAGCACCGTCATGTACAGCGTCGCGCCCTCGCTCCGCCCCAGCGCCTGCAGCCGCTCCAGCACCTCCCCGGAGAGCTCCGTCGAAAGGGCGGCGCCCCGGTGCGTCCTCACCGCCGGACGGGGGCGGTCGGTGGGCAGGTCCAGCACCGTGGGCGCGCCCGCCAGCCGCTCCTTCCAGTACGAGAGCTGCCGGTCCAGTACCTCGCCCGCCAGCTGCTCGCGCTGCCACACGGCGTAGTCGGCGTACTGCACCGCCAGCTCCGGCAGCGGCGACTCCCGCCCCTCGCGGTACGCCTCGTACAGCGACGACAGCTCGCGGAAGAGGACCCCCATGCTCCACCCGTCGCTGACGACGTGGTGCATGGAGAGGAGCAGCACGTGCTCCTCTTCTCCCAGCCGCAGCAGCGCCGCGCGGAAGAGCGGTCCGGCGGAGAGGTCGAACGGCCGCCGCGCCTCCCCGCTGGCGCGGCGGCGGACCTCCGCCTCGCGCTCCGCGTCGGCGAGCGGGGAGAGATCGTCCATCGGAAGCGCGAACCCGCCGAAGGGCGCCACCACCTGCACCGGCGCGCCGTCGACTTCCGCGAACGTGGTCCTCAGCGCCTCGTGACGCCGGACGATCTCGCCCAGGCTCCGCTCCAGCGCCGCCTGGTCCAGCGCACCGCCCAGGCGCCATGCCATGGGGATGTTGTAGGTGGCGCTACCCGGCTCCAGTCGGTCGATGAACCAGAGCCGCTCCTGCGCGAACGACAGCGGCAGCGCCCCCGTGCGCTCGGTCGGCACCACCGGCGGCAGCACCGGCAGCCCGGCGCGGCGCATCTCTTCCACGCGCACCGCCAGCTCCGCCACCGTGGGGGCCTCGAAGACGGCGCGCAGCGGCAGCTCCACGGCGAAGAACTCGCGGATGCGCGAGACCACCCGCGTGGCCAGCAGAGAGTGCCCGCCCAGCTCGAAGAAGCTCTCCCCCACCCCCACCCGCTCCAGGCGCAGCACCTCGGCCCAGATCCCCGCCAGCACCTCCTCGGCCGGGGTGCGGGGAGCCCCGTGGCGCGCCTCCGCGGCGTACTCCGGCGCCGGCAGCGCTCGCCGGGCCACCTTTCCGCTAGGCGTCAGCGGCAGCGACTCCAGCCGCACGACCGCCGACGGCACCATGTACTCCGGGAGGCGCCCCTTCAGGTGCGCCTTCAGCTCGGCGGGGGTGACCGCCGCCTCCTCCTCCGCCACCACGTAGGCCACCAGCCGCCGGTCGCCCGGCGCGTCCTCGCGCACCACCACCACCGCCTGGCGCACCGCCTGGTGGTCCGACAGGACGGCCTCGATCTCTCCCGGCTCGATCCGGTAGCCCCGGACCTTCACCTGCTCGTCGGTGCGGCCCAGGTACTCCACCTCGCCGCTCGCGAGCCACCGTGCCCGGTCCCCCGTGCGGTACAGCCGTGCGCCGCCTTCGGTCGAGAACGGGTCGGGGACGAAGCGCTCCGCGGTGAGGCCCGGCCGCTCCAGGTAGCCGCGCGCGACCGCGTCTCCCCCCAGCAGCAGCTCACCCGGTACCCCGACCGGCGCCGGCTCCAATCGCGGGTCCAGCACGTACAGCCGGGTGTTCGCGACCGGCGCGCCGATGCTCGGCAGCAGCGGCCAGTCCGCGGGCTCGCCCTCGAGCACGCGCGCGCTGACGACGTGCGTCTCGGAGGGGCCGTACTGGTTCACCAGCACGCACCCGGGCATCGCGGCGAACCAGCGCCGGATCGGCTCCGTGACGCGCAGCTGCTCGCCCGCGGTGATCACCTC
>DASWMA010000236.1:0-1738 GCA_036399995.1 Longimicrobium sp.
GGGCTTGCCGGTGGGGCGGCCGGCGGGGCGCTCGACCCGCTCGTCCTCGCGCGTATGGCGGCCCGCACCGCGGCCGACGGAGGCGCCGGCCGAACGGCGGGGTGCCGTATCGCGCTCGTCGTCCCTGCGCGTGGGGCGCCCGGGCTTCGCGTCGCGGTCGGCCGGCTTTCCGCGCGCGGCGGTCTTCGAGTAAGGCCGCGAGCCCTTGGAGTCCGCGTTCCGCCGCGGCTTCTCGCTGGACGTGGTGCGCGACGGCTTCTTCGCGGGGCTCGCCTCGCTGTACTCGCCGTGCGTGGCGCGGCGGGGCGGACGGTCGCCGCCGGTGGCCGCCGCTTCGCCCTTCCCCGGCTTCTTGCGCAGCCCGGCCAGCTCGGCCTCGGTCACCACGCGCCACTTCGACGGCTTCAGCTCGCCCAGCGCCACGGGGCCGAAGCGGCGGCGGATCAGCCGGCCCACCGGGTGGCCCACCGCCTCCAGCATCCGCCGCACCTCGCGGTTCTTCCCCTCCGCCAGCACGATCGACAGGCGGTGCTCGTTCTCGCCCGTCTGGTGCAGGCGGCGGACGGACTCGGCGCGCAGGATCTCGCCGCCCTCCTCCACCCCATCGGTCAGCCGGTGCATCTCCTCGGCGGTGGGCTTCCCCTCCACGTCGGCCCAGTACTCCTTGGTGATGCCGAAGGAGGGGTGCAGCATCTTGTTGGCGAGCGTCCCGTCGTTGGTCAGCAGGATCAGCCCCTCGCTGTCACGGTCCAGCCGGCCCACGTGGAAGAGCCCGTGGTAGCGCTCGGGGAGGAGGTCGTAGATCGTCTTGCGGCCGTACTGGTCGTCGCGCGTGGTCACGTAGCCCTTGGGCTTGTGCAGCGCCACCCAGGTGATGGGCTGCACCTCCACCACCTGCCCCTCCACCTGCACCTCGTCCACGCCGGGGCGCACCTTGATCCCCGGCGCGGTCACGCTCTCGCCGTTCACGAAGACGCGGCCGCTGGCGATCAGCTCCTCGGCCGCGCGGCGCGAGGCGATCCCCGCGTGGGCCAGGAACGCCTGCAGGCGCACCTCTTCACCGTGCGCGTGCTTCTGCTTCTTGTCAGTCCGCGGCATCACCGAGCGTAAGCTGTGGGTCAGGGCTGGGCTCGCGGCGCGCGAGCACCACGGGCAGGTCTTCGGGCCTGGGCAGGTCGTCCAGGCTGCGGAAGCCGAAGTGCTGCAAGAAGAAGGACGTGGTGCCCCAGAGCAGCGGCCGCCCCAGCCCCTCGCCGCGGCCCACCACCTCCACCAGGCCGCGCTCCTGCAGCGTCTTGAGCACCGCGCCGGCGCCCACCCCGCGGATGTCTTCGAGCTCCGCCCGCCCCACCGGCTGGCGGTAGGCGATGATCGACAGCGCCTCGAGCGCGGGCCCGGAAAGCCGGTGCGCGGTGGGCACGGTGTCGAAGCGCTCCAGCACCGGCGCGAACTCGGGGCGGGTGAGGATCTGGTATCCGCCGCCCACCTCGTAGATCCCGAACGCCCGCTCCTCGCGCTCGTAGTCGGCGCGCAGCTCGGCGATGGCCGCCTCCACCCGCACCTCGTCCAGCGCCTCGTCGGCGCGCGCCAGCTCGGCGGCGCTCAGCGGCGCCTCGCTGGCGAACAGCAGCGCCTCGATCATGCGGCTGGGCCTCACGCGGCCGCCACCGGGCTCGTCGGCCGGCCCGGGCCGGCGGCGGCGATGGAGCTCGCCGGCCGGCCCGGGATGGTGCCGGTC
>DASWMA010000237.1:0-14219 GCA_036399995.1 Longimicrobium sp.
CGAACAGGAACCAGGCCGCCGCCGCGACCAGCGCCACGGCGGCGGCCTTCTTCCCGCACGCCCGAACCCTGCTCACGCCGCGGCCGGCTCGGGCGGGGCGTCCACCGTCCCCCGGGCCGACGCGAGTGGCCGCGGCCGGGCCGAGGGCGGCGCGCGGCGCACCGGCGCGGCGGGAGTGGGAGTGGGAGCGGTCGTTTTGCTCACGGGTCTGGCCCCTGCTGGGGGAAGGGAACGGGCGATGGGCGGCGCGTGTCAGCGCGTGGCCGCCAGCCGGGTCAGGAAGTCGAAGTGCCGGTCGGCCACGGCGCCCCACTCGAAGCGTCGCGCCGACTGGCGCGCGCTGGCGGAGAGCGTCTCGCGCGCGGCCGCGTCGTCCAGCAGCCGCTCGGCCGCGTCCGCCAGCGCGCGCGCGTCGCCGGCGGGGACGAGGACGCCGCCGCGGGGGGCGTCCACCACCTCGGGGAGCGAGCCGCTGGCCGCCGCGATCAGCGGGACGCCGGCGGCCATCGCCTCGGCGGCCACCATCCCGAAGCCTTCGAAGCGCGAGGGCATCAGCTGCACCGCGGCGCCGGCGAACAGGCGCTGCCGCTCGGCCTCGTCCACCGCACCCAGGAGCCGCACGTTGCGCTCGATCCCCAGCTCGCGGGCCATCGAGCGCACGCGGTCCATGTCCTTGCCGCGCCCGGCGATGCGCAGCTCCACCTCAGGGCGTTTCGAGGCGATCAGGGCCACCGCTTCCAGCAGCGTGTCGAGCCCCTTCTGGATCACGTCGAGCCGGCCGAAGTACAGCAGGTACCGCTCGGGGTTCCGGGGAAGATCGAAAAGCTCGTCCGGCACCCCCGCGTACACGAGGTCGATCGGCACCGCCGGGTCCACGATGGTCCGCAGCAGCTCGAACGTGGCGGTGGAGGTCGCCGTCAGCCGCCGCGCCCGGCGGATCATCGCCTTCTCCAGCGCGGAAAGGGCGGGGGCCAGCACCGGGCCCCAGCGTTCGCGCGCGGTGGGCCCGGTCACGTGGTGCACGGTGATCCCGCTTGGCCGGTTCCGCGGCATCAGGATCGGCGTGTACGACGAGAAGTCGAACACCGCCGCGTCGTACTCCGCCGTCCGCAGCAGGCGATTGGCGGCGGCCGCGTAGGTCACGCGGCTCCACGCGTACGGCCCGCGCGCGCCCAGGCGAAGGTAGCGCACACCGTCGATGGTCTCGTCGGCCGCGCCGGGGAAGCTGCCGGTGGCCACGGTGGCGTCCACGCGGTCGGTCAGCCGCCGGTAGAGCTCGGTGACGCGCACGGCGCCGCCACCCGCCACCCAGGGGTTTTGCGGGTCGTCGTAGATGACGTGCAGAACGCGGAGCTTCACCCGTCTCGCCGCGCGATGAAGAAGTTGGACCCGATCGACACGTCCCAGAACCAGCGCGTGAGCGGGTTCTCGAAGGGCCAGCTCCGCTTCGAAAGGTATCCCGAAAGCTTGCGCTTGAGGCCCGGGCGGACCTCCTCGGGGCGGGCGATGCGGTTGCGCAGGTAGTGCACCCACAGCTCGCGGGGGCTGACCACCGGCGAGAAGCCTGCCGCCTTCAGCAGCTGCTTCAGCCGCCAGCGCGTGGGGATCACCCCCACGTCGTACGTTCCCTCGCCCCCGCCGCGCAGCTTCTCGAAGTACCAGATCTGCATCCGGCGGGGCATCAGCACCAGGCCGGCCAGGTCGTAGTGGGGGTCGTTCCAGAGCGAGTACGCCGAGAACGGCTTGGGTGTCACCATGTACAGCAGCCCGCCCGGCGCCAGGATGCGGTGGATCTCGTCCAGCGTCTTCGGCCGGTCGGTCACGTGCTCCAGCACGTTGTCGAGGATGACGAGGTCGAAGGAGGCGTCGGGCCAGGGGAGCGCCTCGGCGATCCCGCTGCGCAGGTCGATCTCCACCCCGTGCTCCCGCGCGCGGACGGCGGCGCGCGCCAGCGACTTCTCGTCCAGCTCGATCCCCGCGCAGCGCGAGCCCTGCTCGGCGAAGGCGATCAGCACCCCCGCGTCGCCGCAGCCGATGTCGAGCACGCGCTTGCCGGCGGGCTCGAACGCCGCGTACTTCCGCAGCGTGTCGACCACGTAGAAGCCGCGGGCGTACTCGCTGACGTACAGGTTCTTCCAGGTGTCGAAGTTGTCGGAGCTCCACCACGTGGCGCGCTCGGCCTCGAGCATCGCCAGGTACTTCGGCTCTACCTGGCTGGTGTCGGTGCGCGAAACGCGCGGCGGGGCCGCGTGGCCGGCTGCGTTGGACAGAACCGTGTCTCCCGGAATGAGGCCGCCGGCCCAGGTTTGTTCGGGGCCGGCAGGGTTGGGCGCAAGTGCGGGTATTCTACCGCGAAACGGCGTGCGGCGGGAGAGGGCGGACGGTTCGATGCGGAGGACGGCGCGGCGGCTCGCTCAGTCGTGCTTCGCACGAAGGGGATCGCCCCGCCCGGGATGGAGATCGGGATCCCACCTCGCCGTCCAGCTACCGGCGTGCGAATCGTGCCCCGCGGTCCATCGCACCGATCCGGAGTACACCAGCTGACGCCCGGTGATGGTGCCCTCGTACACGGCGGTGAGCCGGCGGGGCTCGTCATCCACCCGAGCGGCCACGATCCCGCTTCCGCTCAGCTCCATCACCCGGATCGTGGCGGTGGCGCCGTCATCCCAGGCGGCCCGGTACGTCCCGTTCGCCTGCAGGGTCCACGTGCCGCAGATCTCGACGGTGTACCGCTCGCACTGCTCGATCCGCGCGGGGAGCGCCAGCCGCGGCTCCGCCACCGGCCGCCGCGGGGGGCCGACGCGATCGCCGATGTCGCGGCTGTGCATCGGCCGCCAGTCGAGCGCCACGGCCGCCGTCAACCCGCACAGCAGCAGCAGCCCGCCCGCGATCCTGCCCACGATCGGTCCCCGTCCGGATTCGCGCTGGCCATTCATCTCTGGCTTTCCCTCCGATTTCCTCGCGGGGAAAAGAACTGATGGGTTTCACACGGAGTCAACGGAGTCAACGGAGTCAGCGGAGGAAGCGGAGGAAGCGGAGACGCGCGCCGTTCGACTCCGTTAACTCCGCTGACTCCGTGTGAAACTGCAGTTGCGGTAGATCTCCGCCAGGCGGTCGGCGATCACGTCCCAGCCGAAGCCGCTCTCCGCGTCCTCGCGACCGTGCAGGCCCAGGGTGCGCGCGGCGGCCGGGTCGTCCATCATCCGCCCGATCGCGCCGGCCAGCGCCGGCCCGTCGCCAGGGGGGACCAGGAAGCCGTTGCGCCCGTCGCGCACGATGTCCACGATCCCGCCGGCGGCGCTGGCGATCACGGGGCGTGCGTAGCTCATCGCCTCGATCAAGACCACGCCCAGGCCTTCCGTGTCGCCCTTGGCGTCGATGACCGCGGGAAGGACGAAGGCGTCGCACGTCTCCAGCCGCCGCTGCAGCTCTTCTTTCGACACGAAGCCGTGGAAAACGGCGCGGCCGCCCAGCCCCAGCCGCTCAGCCTGCGCCTGCAGCCTGGGCCGGTCCGGCCCGTCGCCCACCACGTTCAGGACCACGCGGCGCGTGGGGGGAAGGGTACCGAGCGCTTCGATCAGCAGGTGCACGCCCTTGCGTTCGACCAGGCGCCCCACGAAGAGGAGCTCGAACGGCCGCTCGCCGTCGTACGTGTACGGCGGCGGCTCGGGCGGCGCGTCCACTGCGGCGCCGAAGGGGATGATGGCGGGGTCGACACCGGAAACCTGCGCCTGCAGCCGCCGCGCGGTGTAGGTGCTGATCGCCGTCACCGCGTCGGAGCCACGCACGATGCGGCGCAGGAGGGGAGCGAGGAAGGGGAACTGCCGCTCCATCCAGGTCAGCTCCACCCCGAAGAAGGTGGAGACCAGCGGCAGGCCGGTCTTCCGCTTGGCGTGGAGGCCCAGCACGCCCTGGGGGATCGGCCAGAAGGCGTGCAGCACGTCGAAGCCCCCCTCGCGCGCCACGCGGGCGGCGGCGCGGGAGCCGGCGGCCACGTAGCCGGGCACCAGCCCCAGGAACCAGGGCTTCTCGCGGATGCGGTCGGGGGCGGTCTGGTCGTGCGTGAGCGTTTCCCACCCGCGCGGGGCGTAGCGGAAGCGGTGCACGCGCACGCCCTCCACCGTCTGCGACGCGAGGCCGCGGTAGGCGGGGGCCAGCACTTCGACGGTGACGCCACGATCGCGCAGGCGGCGGATGGTTTCCACCAGCCAGGGCGTGATCACGTCGGCCGGGTCACGCGGATAGGCCGTGACCAGGTACAGGACCTTCACTTGTCGGGGATCATGCGGCGGGCTATGTTGGACATCTGGCCCAAGATACGGCCCGCCAACACCCCTCACAAGCCACACGGACCGTCCCGGAGCAGTGGAGCGCGCCCTCGTCATCGTGCCGACGTTCAATGAGCGCGAAAACCTCCCTCGCCTCGTGCCGTCCATCCTCTCCCGCGACGAACGGCTGGAGATCCTGGTGGTGGACGACGGCTCGCCCGACGGCACCGGCGAGTTGGCCGACGAGATCGCGGCGGCCGAGAAGCGCGTCCACGTTCTGCACCGCAAGGAGAAGCAGGGCCTGGGGAAGGCGTACCTGGCCGGCTTCCGCTGGGGGATCGAGCGCGGCTACGACGTCATCCTCGAGATGGACGCCGACTTTTCGCACGACCCCGCGCACCTGCCGCAGTTCTTGGAGGCGGCCGAGAAGTACGACGTGGTGCTGGGCTCGCGCTACCTGCACGGCCGGGTGACGGTGGTGAACTGGCCGATCGCGCGGCTGCTGCTGAGCTATTTCGCCAACGTCTACGCCCGCAAGATCACCGGCCTCCCCATCGCCGACGCCACGGGCGGGTTCAAGTGCTTCCGCCGCCAGGTGCTCGAATCGATTGACCTGGAGCGGGTGGAGAGCAACGGCTACGCGTTCCAGATCGAGATGAGCTTCCGCGCCTGGAAGAAGGGGTTCAAGCTGGGCGAGATCCCCATCATGTTCGTGGACCGCGACGTGGGCGAGAGCAAGATGAGCAAGGCCATCGTCCGCGAGGCCGTGTGGCGCGTGTGGCGGCTGCGCTGGCTGGCGGTGTTCGGCAAGCTGTAGGCGCGGGCCCGGGGCCGGGATGCCGTCACCATGCCCTCTGTCCACCGGTGGCTGAAGCCGCAGCAACCACGACGGGAAGCCTCGCGAGCGGTGTTCAGCAAGCGCTGACGGCTCCCGCTCACCGGCGGCTGAAGCCGCAGCAACAACTACGGGAAGCCTCGCAAACTGCGCGAGGCTGAACAACCGCGGTTGAAGTCCGCGAAGGCGGACTGCGTGCCGTTGTAGCGGCGAGCTCACTCGCATATTCCCGCGCATACCTCGGTCCGAAGATCCTCGGCAATCCAGCAGTCCCCACGAAAGACCTGATGTCGCAGCCCGCACCCGGCTCCGTTTTCCTGCGCACCCTGGCCGCCGCCGCCCTGAAGGAGGGCGACCCGGCGGAGCTGGCCGCGCGCGCGGCCGAGGCGCTGGTGGGCGTGTGCCGGCAGCAGAAGAGCCTGGTGCTCGACGTCCAGTTCACCGGCTTCCTCTTCAAGGGGAAGCCGCTGGGCGGCGTGGACGCGTCGCTGCTGCGCGCGGCGGGGCAGCTGATCGTGATGCGCATCACCCGCGTGGGCTTCACGGCCGAGGCCGAGGCCGAAGACCTGGAGATCTTCTTCGGCGGGCTGGCCAGGCCGGTGGGCGACCTGGGCCCCGACGGCATCGTGGGCCTGCTGCGCCGCCGCAAGCCCTTCGGCGTTTACGTCACCACCTCGGGCGGGGAGACGTACCGCCCCGAGCGCCGGCCCAGGCCCGAGCCGGCCGTGGAGGCGCCCCCCGCGCCGGCGGCGCAGCCCACCGCGCCGACAGCACCGGCGGTGCAGGCGGAGCCCGCGTCGTCGTCGCCGGCGGCAGAGCAGCATTCCGCTCCGTCCAGTTTGGATGCGCAGGGCGGGGGAGAAGCGGCGGAGCCGCAGCCGGTGTACGCGGCGGGCGGGTTCATGCTCTTCGACGACGCCGACGCCACCGACCTCTCCGAGTTCGAGCTGCTGGACGACTTTCCCGCGCTGGACGCGCCCGCCGGGCCGCAGAAGCCCGCGGCCGCCGCGGCGCCCGCGGGGGGAAGCAGCGCCGCGGCCGACGCGGTGGCGGGGAACGACATGTTCCACTTCTTCCGCGCCGCCAGCGCCGACCGCGAAGACGAGGAGGTCGACGCGATCCCCGGTTTGCTGCGCGCGGCCGACAACCCCGCGCGCTTCGACGACCTGGCGCAGGCCGCCACGCGCGCGGCCACGCGGCTGGTGCGCGCGGGGAACCACGGCCGCGCCGTGGAGCTGCTGGACGCGCTGGTGGTGGAGGCGGAGAACCCGGAGCGGAGCCGTGTGTTCCGCGACCTGGCCGTGCAGGCGCTGCGGCGCGCGGCCTCGTCCGAAACGCTGCACCACCTGGGCGAGCGGCTGCAGCACGGCGGGCTCGAGCGAGAGCGGATCCTGCACTTCTTCACCTTCATGGGGGGCGAAGCGGTGCAGCACCTGGAGACGGTCCTGTTCCGCACCGCCGACCCCGACCTGCGCATCGCCATCTTCCGCCGGCTGATCCGGATGGAGGGGATGAGCGGGCGCCTGGCCGCGCGCGCCATGACCGACCCCTCGCCGGCGCGGACACGGATGATCCTGGAGCTGGCCGTGCTCCCCGACGTGGACCCCGACGTGGCGCTGCGCTGGCTGGCCGAGGCCGCGGCGCACTCGGACGCCACGGTGCGGCTCGACGTGGCGCGGCTGGTGGCGGTGGTGGGCGGCCGCGGCGGGCTGCGCATCCTGCTCGACCTGCTGAACAACGACCGCGACCCGCTGGTGAAGCGCGCCGCCATCCAGGCGCTGGGCACGCTGGGCGACGCCGCCGCGGTGCCGTTCCTGACGCGCGTGGTGAGCGACGGCGACGAAGAGGCGCAGCTCGCCGCCGTGGGCGCGCTGGCGCGCATCGGAAGCGGCGAGGCGCTGCCGGCGCTGCTGGGGGTGGTGAACCGCCGCACGCTGCTGGGCCTCAAGAAGAGCTCGCGGGTGAAGACCGCCGCCATCGCCGCCATCGCCCGCATCCCCACGGCCGCCGCGCGCGAGGCCATCACCTCCTTGGCTGCGGGGAAGGACTCCGAGGCCGCCGCCGAGGCCCAGCGCGTCCTTGCCACGATGAACTGATCTTTCCTGAAATCGCCCGAGATCGATCGACGGCCCCGCGGATCCTGCTTCCGCGGGGCCGGTTTCGTCTCCACGACCACGAACAACACACCTGTTAAAGATGCAACAATCTTAACAGATGTAGAGCTACCCACAACTTTAACACTCGTGTTGTCGAATTCTTAGGTAGCCTTGCTGCAACGACTTAGACTGTTCGCACCGAGAAGGTGAGCGCCTGCGCCTCTGGCTTCCCGAGCTGCATCCGGGGAGGCGACGTTCCTCTCTGTGTCTCTGTGTGACCTCAAGCAGTAGAAGCCGGTTCAGTCGATGAGGCCTGAGCCGTGCGCCAGGATGGCGGAGTGCCGAAACGGCGGGACTCGCCTGGGACAGTGGCTGCGTCGCCGCGCAACCAGCTCGGATGCCGGATAAAGCAAAACGGCTCCCCGTGGGAAGCCGTTTCGCACTGCTGAGGGTCCGCCGCGGTGATCCGCGGCCAGGGCGCCAGCTTACATGCAGACCTTCTGGTACGGGTGCGACTGGTGGCAGTTCTCGTACGAGGCGCACTCCCAGATGTCCTCGGAATCACCGCAGGGCTCCGGCGACGAGATGTCCATCACGGCGATGCCGACCTCCTCGCGCTCCACGGGTTCGAACGTCTCCACCTCGAGCTCGCTGACCCGCATCTTCGTCTTTTCCATGGGTTGCTACCTGTGTCTGGGTGTTGACGGGGAAAGGGCGTTCCGGCACCGGGGAGAGTAAGAGCCGTGGCGCGGCGGCCGGAGTGCGGCGTCCGTCGAATGTATCCGGAAAACGCGAGCGTTACAACCGGAATCGGTCCGGAACGACATTTATGTTCAGCGGGGGTGTGATCGAGCGCCTGGGATTCGATGGAAGATTGGGGATGATGTGGATTGATTCCGGGTTTCCCACAGTTTTCCCCAAGTTGAGTTTACATAACACATATTATACGTAGTGGTGCACGGGTTGCAGGAACGTAAGGTTCTCACTCCGGATGCGCCACCGCTGGTCCACGCTCCACGAGTGAGCCCCATCTCCAAGGAGCCACCCCATGGCACGCGCCATCTGGAAAGGCAGCATCAGCTTCGGTCTGGTCAGCATCCCCGTCGGCCTTTTCAGCGCCGAGACGCGCGACGAGATCAGCTTCCGCCAGCTCGACCGCAAGAACCTGTCTCCGATCGGCTATCGCAAATACAACAAGGCCACAGGACAGGAAGTCGAGTCGGACGACATCGTGAAGGGCTACGAGTACGACGACGAGCGCTACGTGCTGATCAGCGACGAAGACCTGCGCCGGGCCAACCCCGAGAAGACGCAGACCGTCGACATCACCGACTTCGTGGACCTGGACGACATCGACCCCGAGTACTACGACAAGCCCTACTACCTGGCGCCGCTCAAGAAGAACAACACCAAGGCCTACGCCCTGCTGCGCGAGGCGCTGAAGCGTTCCGGCAAGGTGGGGATCGCCAAGGTGGTGATCCGCTCGCGCGAGTACCTGGCCGCGGTGATCCCGCACGGCAAGGTGCTGGTGCTGGAGATCCTCCGCTATCCGCACGAGATCCGCGGGATCAACGATCTGGACCTCCCCGGCGACGAGCTGGAGGCCCAGGGCGTGACCGACCGCGAGGTGAAGATGGCCGAGGTGCTGATCGAGGGGATGACCACCGAGTGGGACCCCTCGCGCTATCACGACACCTATCGTGACGACCTGATGGCGCTGATCAACCAGAAGATCGAGAGCGGCCAGACCGAGGTGCTCGACGAGACGCCCGTGGAGGAGCCCGAGCCCGACGCCGGCAAGGTGGTGGACATCATGGCGCTGCTCAAGCGCAGCGTGGAGGCCACCGGCCGCCGCGTGGCCGCCGACACCGCCTCCAACGCGCCGGACGACAACGAGGACGAGGAGGAGGCGCGCCCGGCGAAGAAGTCGAGAGCGAAAGCGAAGCCCGCCGTCGCCGCCGCCCCGGCCGCGGCACCCGATCCCGAGCCCGAGCCTGCGCCGGCGCCCACGGCCGCAGCCGCCGCGCCCGTCGGCAAGCCGAAGCCGGGCGCGCGGCCGCCCAAGCCCCGCGCCGGCGCCCGCAAGGGCGCGTAGCAGCGCGCCGAAGCGCGATCCGACGGCCGGCTGGATCCGAGAGCGAATCCAGCCGGCCGTTTCGCAGGATGCCTGCGGCGCCCCTTCCGCGCCACGGGCATCACATTTGAGAAGGAATACCCAGACGAGCCGCACCATTCTGCGCCGGTGCCCTCGTCGGCAGACACGCGAGCCGGCGGCTCCAAGCCCAGAGCCGGCTCGACGGAGAGTAAAAACGCACAGTCGGATTCCCCGCAGCGACGGAGGCCGGATGGGGTTGACCGAGTACCACCGCAAGCGCGACTTCAAGAAGACGCCCGAGCCGCGCGGGCACGAGCACCCATCCGCCGGCCCTGCCCTGGGCTTCGTGATCCAGAAGCACGCAGCCAGTCACCTGCACTACGACTTCCGCCTGGAGCTGGACGGGGTGCTGAAGAGCTGGGCGGTGCCCAAGGGCCCCAGCTACGACCCCACCGTCAAGCGCCTGGCCGTGCACGTGGAGGATCACCCGATCGAGTATGGCGACTTCGAGGGGATCATCCCCAAGCGCGAGTACGGCGGCGGAACGGTGATGCTGTGGGACAACGGCACCTGGGAGCCGCTGGACGACCCCCACAAGGCCTATCGCAAGGGCCACCTGCGCTTCGCGCTGCACGGGCAGAAGATGCACGGCGCCTGGCACCTGGTGCGCTCGCGCCGCGGCGAAGAGGGCCAGAAGGAACAGTGGCTGCTGTTCAAGGACGACGACGACGCGGCGCGCCCCGAGGCCGAGGGCAAGGTGACCGAGGACGAGCCGCTCTCCGTCAAAACTGGACGGACCATGGAGGAGATCGCCGCCGACGCCGATGCCACCTGGCACTCCAACCGCCCCGTGGACGAAGCCGTCACGCGCAAACCCTCCGCCGCGAAGGCGAAGAAGCCGGCCGCGGCGTCCACCGCCGCCTCGAAGTCCGCCGCCTCGAAGTCATCCGGAGCGAAGTCCCCCGTCCCGGCCGCCGTGGCCGGCGCGCGCAAGGCGGCCATGCCGCGCGAGCTGCTGCCCGAGCTGGCCACGCTGGTGGACGACGTGCCGCCGGGCGACGAGTGGCTGCACGAGATCAAGTTCGACGGCTACCGCCTGCTGGTGTTCATCGACGGCGGCAAGGTGCGGATGCTCACCCGCAAGGCGAACGACTGGACCGACCGCTTCACCGGCCTGGTCCCCTCGTTCAAGTCGCTGCCGGCGAAGAAGGCGATCATGGACGGCGAGCTGGTGATCGTGGCGCCCAACGGCACCACCAGCTTCCAGATGCTGCAGAACGTGCTGAACAACGACCGGCACGACGAGATGGTGTTCTACGCCTTCGACCTGCTGTACCTGGACGGGATGGACCTGCGCGGCATCCCCCTGGCCGACCGCAAGGAGGCGCTGCGCGCGCTGCTGGGGGGCGACACCGAGGGGCGCGTGCGCTACAGCGACCACGTGGTGGGGAACGGAAAGGCCTTCCACGCGCAGGCGTGCCGGCTGGGGCTGGAGGGGATCATCTCCAAGCGCGCCGACAGCCGCTACACCAGCAAGCGCGCGAAGGACTGGCTGAAGGTGAAGTGCCAGCGGCGGCAGGAGTTCGTAATCGGCGGGTGGACCGACCCCAAGGGCTCGCGCACCGGCTTCGGCTCGCTGATCCTCGGCTTCTACCGCGGCGACGAGCTGGTGCACGCCGGGCGCGTGGGCACCGGCTTCAACGACGAGCTGCTGCGCGGGCTGCACAAGCGGCTGAAGAAGCTGGCCGTCGAGCGCTCCCCCTTCTCCAACTACGGCCAGCGCCGCGCGCCGCGCGACGTGCACTGGGTGAAGCCCGAGCTGGTGGGCGAGGTGGCCTTCACCGAGTGGACCGACGAGGGGATCCTGCGCCACCCCACCTTCCAGGGGCTGCGCGAAGACAAGAGCGCCCGCGAGGTGGTGCGCGAAGACGAGCAGCCCCTTCCGGCGAAGTCGAAGTCCGCCGCCCGCTCCCCCGCCCCGCCGGCCGCCGCCGAGCCGGACGATGGCGCCGCGGAGAAGGCCCCGGACTACGAGCGGCCGCTGCGCAACCGCGACCTGCTGGCGCGGCCGCCCAGCACCTCGCGCGCGCGCGGGAAGAAGACGACGGAGGGCGAGGTGGCCGGCGTGCGCATCACCCACCCCGACAAGGTGCTGTTCCCCGACACCGGCGTCACCAAGCTGGAGCTGGCGCGCTATTACGAGGAGATCGGCGAAGACTGGATGCTCCCGTACTGCGGCGGCCGGCCCCTGACGCTGGTGCGCTGCCCCGAGGGCGCCGGGAAGCCGTGCTTCTACCAGAAGCACGCCGACGACAACTTCCCCAAAGCCGTCGGCCGGGTGAACGTGGAGGAGAACACCGGCGAGCAGGACGTCTACACCTACGTCGACTCGGTGCCCGGGCTGGTGTCGATGGTGCAGATGGGGGTGCTGGAGCTGCACGTGTGGGGCTCGCGGCGTGACAACATCGAGCGGCCCGACCTGTTCATCATCGACCTGGACCCGGCGCCCGACGTGAAGTGGGAGCGGGTCATCGCGTCGGCGCTGTGGACGCGCGAGCAGCTGGGTGAGCTGGGGCTGGAGAGCTGGTGCAAGACCACGGGCGGCAAGGGCTTGCACGTGGTGGTCCCCATCGCCCGCCGCCACACGTGGGACGAGGTGAAGGAGTTCACGCGCCTCTTCTGCCGGCTGATGGCGCAGCGCGCGCCGGGCGAGTTCATCACCAAGAGCACGCTGGCCAAGCGCGGCGGGAAGATCTTCCTGGACTACCTGCGCAACGCCCGCGGCGCCACCGCGATCTCGGCCTTCTCGGTCCGCGCCAAGCGCGCCGGCGCCGCCAGTGTCCCGCTCGCCTGGGACGAGGTGACGCCGAAGATCCGCCCCGACGCGTTCACCCCCGCCGGCGTGATCGCGCGCCTGCAGAAGCTCACCCGCGACCCGTGGGAAGACTTCTACAAGACCACGCGCCAGACGATCACGAAGGAGATGAAGGAGACGGTGGGGATGAAGTGATCATGAGCCCGAAGGCCCATGCGAAGAAGCGGAGGAGCTCACGCGAGCTCCTCCGCTTCTTCGTTGATCGCTGTGCTCCGACGGCCACCGTTGCCGTCGTCAGCCGAGCTGCTCCGCGAACTCGACGATGCTTCCTTCCAGGCCGCGGACGTAGCAGAGCTGGGAGATCATCGTAGATCTGCACCTCACCGACGAGCTCCGCGCCCCGCTCGTCCCTCGATCATGCCGCATGCGGCGCGGGTTCAGCGGGGCTTGTCGGCGAAGTAGGTGTGCAGTGCGGCGATCTCCTGCTCGAACAACGCGGCGAACGCAGCCACCGACGCGGGATCGTCGAAGGCCATGTCGCGGGTGTACGTCACCACCGTGTGGTCGTTGTCCAGCCGATCCAGCGCGACGGTCGCGTCGTAGGTCTGGATGCCGAGCGCCGGGGTCACCAGGCGATACCCGAGCACCTTCTCCGCGTGGTCCTGCAGGTACACCTCCTCCACCACCACCGAGCCCAGCGCGTTGAACTGATACCGCGAAGGCACTTTGGACGAGCCGCCTCCGTCGAGCCACTCGAAGTCCGTGGCGGCGGGGAGCACGATCGCGATGAGCGTTTCGATGTCGTGGATCTTGGCCCAGGCCGCGCCCTCCGGTACGTCCAGAATCGCCGTGCTCGTGAAGCGATAGACGCCGTCGCCGAGCGGCGTAACCGTCGATACCGGCGGGATGGTGCCGCCGTGATCGGCACGGACGACCTGCTCCTCCGGCACACGCGGCGCCGCGCCGTCGTCCGTGGGCGAGACGCAGCCGCCGAGCGCGAGGCTGAGCAGGAGGGGGGACAGCGTGAGGATGGGATGCGAACGCACAAAGCCTCCGGGTCGGGAGGTGGAGAAAGGGGTTCGGTCGAGCGAAGGGGAGCGCTCGTGTCGAAGCTGAGCACGTAAGCGCAAGCCATCATCCCATATCCCGCCAACCAATTTCAGGCATCCCCCGGCCTCTTCGATTGGCAAACGCCAAAACTCGGCAGGAGCGTTCCCCCGCCGGGCTCGAGCGGGTCCACGCAGGTGCCCAGCACCCGGAGAAATCTTCGATCGCGCCGGCCGCGCAAGTCGTTTCCCCCCAATCGGCTGCGTGCGAAACAAACGGCACGCGGATTGCCCCGGCGCACTGCTCCGTACCGGGGTAGCACATCACCGTTTCGGAGGGTTTTCCATGCGCGTGAGGCACACACTCGCCGTCGTCGTCACGCTGGCCGTGGCGGGGTGCGACCGCTCGCCGAGCGCACCTGCGGGGGGCGACGGGCAGCGGACCAGGCCCGTCGATCCCTCGATCGCGCGCGCGCAGAGCACGGACTGCCCCGACCGCTGCGCGTACGCCATCGACGCGGCGACAGGGAACGCGGGGCGGCGCGTGCTCCGCGTGACGGAAGACGCGCGCCTGCTCGGCTCGTACGGCGACTCGGCCGGGGTGGGGGTGTTCACCTGGAGCCTGCGGACGGGGACCGCCACGACCGCCCTGCGCAGCCCGGCGGAGGGGCTGACGCTGTCGCCCGGCCACCGCAACGGCTGGGGCCAGACGGTGGGCGCCATCGGCGGCCATGCCGCGGCGTGGGAGCCGGACGGCATGCCTGCCTACCTGCGTGGTGCCGGGGACGCGCGGGTCGTCGGCGGCGCCGAGGCGATCAACGAGAACTCGGTGGTCGCCGGCACGGGGTACGTGGAAGGTGACAGTGTCCGCCGGGCCCGGCCCTTCCGCTACCACTACCAGGACGGCTTCCAGTACCTGTCGCCGGCCGGGACCATCGGCTATGGGCTGGACGTGAACGATGCCGGGATGATCGTGGGGGCCTTCACCTGCGCCAACCGCTGCACCAGCGGCAACTGGTTCATCTGGACACCCGCCGGCGGGTTCAGGGACATGGGGCCGGGCT
>DASWMA010000238.1:0-4285 GCA_036399995.1 Longimicrobium sp.
GCACTCTCGCACTCTCGCACTCTCGCACTCTCGCACTCTCGCACTCTCGCACTCTCGCACTCTCGCACTTTCGCACTTTCGCACTTTCGCACCTAGCACCTAGCACCTACTGCCACCGGAACAGCTTCAGCGCCGCGAAGAAGCTCAGCACCATCCACGCGAGCAGGATGGCGATCTGCGGCCAGTACGCCGTCACGGGCAGCGCGTCGTTGTAGACGGCGCGGAAGGCGTCGTTCAGCGCAGTGAGCGGGAGCGCGCGGATGAAGGGCTGCATCGGCTCGGGGTAGCGGGCGGCGGAGAAGAACACGCCCGACAGCACGAACATCGGCAGCATCACCACGTTCAGGATCCCGCTGACCCCCTCGATGGTGCGCGCGCGGCTGGCGGCCAGCAGCCCCAGCCCGGCGAAGGTCATCGCCCCCAGCAGCACCAGCCCGGTCAGCGCCAGCAGCGACCCCTGCACCTTCACCCCGAACGCCAGCCACGCGAAGATCACGATCGGCGGCACCTCGAGCACCAGGAACGCCAGCCGCGCCAGCAGCTGCGCCAGCAGGAAGTCGCGCTTGCGCATGGGGGTGCTCACCAGGCGCTTGAGCTGCTTCTTGTTGCGCATCTGCACCAGCCCGAAGCCGATCCCCCACATTCCCGTGGAGAGCAGGTTCAGCCCGATCAGCCCCGGGATCACCCAGTCGATGTAGCGCCCGCCCGGCACCCGCTCGCGGTCGTCGGCCGTGGCCACCGGGCGCGCCGCGCCGGCCGCCCGCTGCACCGCCGCGGCGGCCAGCAGCCGCGCGGCGCGGCTCTCCTCGCGCGCCGGGTCGTAGCGGTACACCAGCCGGTCGCTCCCCGCCAGAAGCACGGCCACGTCGCCCTTGCGCAGCGCGCGCTCGGCGGCGCTGTCGCCCAGCACCGCCACCTTCAGGTCGGGCGACGCGTTGAGCGCGGGGAGGTAGCGCTCGGCCGCGGTGCCGCGCTGCACGCCGATGGCGGCGCGGTCTGCCGGCGTCTCGCGGAAGGCCACGCCCAGCCCCACCGCCATCAGGATGGGGAAGACGAAGGTCCAGAACAGCGCCTCGGGCTCGCGCAGGAAGGAGCGGATGCGCAGGAGCACCAGCTCGCGCAGGGGGCTGTGCTCACGCATCGCGCAGCTCGCGTCCGGTCAGGGCCAGGAAGACGTCTTCCAGCGTCGCCTCGTGGGTGCTGAGCGCCGTCAGGCGCCCGCCGGCCTCCTGCACCGCCGCCAGCAGCGCGGGGAGCGCCGACGCCAGCTCGTCCACCGTGAGCAGCGTGTTCTCTTCGTGCGTGGTCACGCGGCTGGCGCCGGGGATGGCGTGGAGCACCGCCTCGTCGATCGGCACGTCGGCGGCGAACTCGATCACGTACGCGCCGCCCAGCCCGCGGATCAGCTCGGCCGGGGTGCCCTGCGCGATGATCTGGCCGTGGTCGAGGATGGCGATGTGGTCCGACAGCGCCTGCGCCTCGTCCATGAAGTGCGTGGTGAGCAGGATGGTGCCGCCCTGCTCGCGGAAGCGCTCGCACACGTCCCACAGCTGGCGCCGGCTCTGCGGGTCGAGCCCGGTGGTGGGTTCGTCGAGGAACAGGATGTCGGGCGAGCCGGCCAGCGCGCACGCCACCGAAAGCCGCTGCCGCTGCCCGCCCGACAGGTTGCGCACCTGCGTGGCGCGCTTCTCATCCAATTGCACGAAGCCGATCAGCTCGTCCACGCTCCACCCGCGCGGGTAGAACGAGCGGAACAGGCGGATCGTCTCTTCCACCGTGGAGCGGTCGGTGAACTCGCTCTCCTGCAGCTGCACCCCCAGGTGCGCCCGGATGCGGTCGCCGTCGTGCTCCCACCGCATCCCCAGGATCTCCACCTCGCCGCCGTCGCGCGGGGTGAGGCCTTCCAGGATCTCGATGGTGGTGGTCTTCCCCGCGCCGTTGGGCCCCAGCAGCCCGAAGCACTCGCCGCGGCGCACGTCCAGGTCCAGCGCCTTCACCGCCACCGTTTCACCGAAGCGCTTGTGCAGCCCGCGGCAGCGGATGGCCAGGGTCGGCTGGTCGGGCGGAGGCGGCTCGGGGACTGTGGGCACGGCTCGGGCTGGGGCGCGGGTTCGGGTCTTCGGGAAAAAAGGAGGGGACAGGTTACAGGGGACAGGGTACGGCGGGCAACGGCGGTGGATGAAGTGCTGCGTCTGAGACGCGCCGTGGATGCAGGCTGCCGTCCGTCGCGATCCCCTGCGAACCGGCGGCTGGAGCTGCGCCTGCGTCTCCGCGCGCCTGTCCGGGAAAGACTGATCCGTCCGCCGCCGACGAAGGCGACGCACGAAGCTTGCGGACAGGCAGTCCCCGACCCGAACGAGACGGAACGAGCCACACCCACGCCAGGAGAACCCCATGCGGAAGGTGCTCATCGCCGCAGGCGCGCTGCTGTTCTGCGCCACGCCCGCCGCCGCGCAGCAGGAGACCGTCGCGCCGGCCGACCAGAAGGCAGCGCCGGCCCGCGAGGCCGCCGCGGCCCCGGAGCCCGCGTTCTTCCCCACCACCGACCAGGTGAAGGAGGACGTGCGCCAGAACGAGGACCGCATCGGGCAGGAGCAGGCCCAGATCGGCAGCAAGAGCTGGTGGTACCTGGTGGCCGCCGTGGCCATCGGCGTGATCGTCGCCGCCGTGGTGCTCTGAGCCCGGCGGTCGCGTGACGTGACGAAGCCCCGCCGCGGCACTTCACGGCGGGGCTTCGTCGTACCTGGATCATCTGCCGAAAGACAACGGCAGGATCTCACGCAGAGACGCAGAGGAGCAGAGAACGGCAGAAGGGTTTTCGCTGTCTTCTCTGCTTCTCCGCGTGAGATCCTGCTGTTACGGTGTTGACTTACGGGCGGATCGTCTGGCCGCGCACCGGCTCGCCGCGCTCCACGCGCTGGCCATCGGCGGTGTAGCCGACGAACTGCGCGGGAAGCCCTTCCGCCTGGCCGAACCCGGGGCCGTTCTGCAGGTGATAGTGCAGGTGCGGCTCGCTGGTGTTGCCGCTGTTGCCGCACTCGCCCAGCTTGTCGCCCGCGGCCACGCGTTGCCCCGCGTGCACCGCCACGCTCCCGCGCCGCAGGTGCGCCAGCAGGCTGAACTCGCCGTTGCCGTGATCGACGATCACGTGGTTCCCCGGCGGGTTGGCGCTGTCCATCGTTCCCGGGGCCTGGTCGGCCAGCGAGTCGAGCGCGGTGACCACCGTCCCCGCGCCGGGCGCCAGGATCGGCCGGCCCCAGCAGTGGTACTGCTCCAGCCGCGTCCCGTCGCCCGTGTGCGACTTGCCGCCCTGCATCACCACCAGGTCGTAGGCGAAGCGCTGGTCGGGCGTCGCCACGTGGTAGTTCTGCTCGCGCGTGCGCCCGCCCCAGAACACGTACCACTCGCCCTCGAACGGCAGCCGCAGCGCCGTCTTCGTGGTGTAGTCCTGGAAGCGGCTCTGCGCCGTGGCGGCCCAGGGGCGGATGCCGAGGCCCGCGATCTTCCCGTCGGGCCCCATGGCCACGATCAGCTGGAGCGGCACGGGCGAGGTGGCGAAGCGCGAGACGCGCTCGTACACGGTCACCCCGCCCTCGCGCTGGGTGGCGCGTTCACTCATCACCTCCGTCTCGGCGCCGGCGCGCGCCACGCTCTGCTGGAACGCGGCGAGCTGCGCGGCGGTGGGGAGCCGCTCGCGCATCTCCGGGGTGAGCAGCGCCCACAGCGTGTCGGTGCGCCCCTGGTGGAACCACTGCGCGTACGTCCGCCCGGTGGCCATCCGCGCGCTGTCGGCCTGCTGCGCCGCGGCGGGCGCGGCGGCCAGCACGGCGAGCACGGCGAGCACGGGCAGCAGCATCGTCCTGATCCTCATCTTTATCTCCTTGTCCGAATGAATCTCGATCGGTCTCGGGGCCGCGACAGCGATCCTTTCCGCGCGCGGCCGGCGCTCTGATGCCGCCCCCGGCGTCCACCGATGCCCCGCCGCCGCCGAGCGCGCCGAAGACGCCGCTGCTGCGGGGAAACGTCCTCTGGCTGAGCGTCGTCTCGTTCCTGAACGACGCGGCCAGCGAGATGATCTACCCGCTCCTCCCGCTCTTCCTGGCGGGCACGCTGCGCGCCGGCCCGGCGTTCCTGGGGATCATCGAGGGGATCGCCGACGCGGTGGCGAGCTTCCTCAAGCTGGCCAGCGGGATGATCGCGGACCGCTTCGGGCGGCGCACCCGGCTGGTGGCGTGGGGCTACGGGATCGCCGCCGTGGGCCGGCCGCTGATCGCGCTGGCGGGCG
>DASWMA010000239.1:0-16436 GCA_036399995.1 Longimicrobium sp.
GCTCATCTCCCCCCCGCCGCGGCGATGCCGATGCGGCCGCGGTAGGCGGCCTCCGCGTCCTGCAGCGCGCGCCACCCGGCCTGCCCCTCGGGGCCCAGCATCGACACCGGCACGCGGCGCGTGGGCCACGGCGCCAGCGGGTGCTCGGGCGGGCCGTGGTACAGCGCCATGGTGGCGTCCACGATGTCGGCCACCGCCCGCTCGCGCGCCGCGGGGGTGATGCGGTTGAGCGACACCACCGTACGCAGCGCCCCGCGCGAGAACGCGTCGGCCAGGAAGGCGGCGTACTCGTTCCTGCGCCCCGGTTCCTCTGCGCGGCCTGCGCGCTCCAGCAGCCCGCGCAGCGCCGCGGCGTCGGTCTTCAGCCCGCGCTCGAGCAGCGCGCTGGCGGTGAGCGTCCACGACGAGTCGTCGGCGGCCGAGGCGATCTGCCGGTCGAGGCGGGTGAGCAGCGCGGGGGTGGAGAGCCGGTCCATCGGGTTGCGATACACCCGTGGCCCGCGCGACGCAGTGCGCCGGGTGAAGCGCGCCACGCTGTCGGGCTGCTCGCCGAGCACCTCGGCCTGGCCCACGATCATGATGGGCGTGCCCACCTGCACGTCGTGGAAGAGCCGGAGCGCGTTGGCGTTGGAGAGCCGGATGCAGCCGTGGCTCACGCGGCGGCCCAGCAGCTCGGGCTTGTCGGTGCCGTGGATGGCGATCTCGTCACCCAGGTACACGGCGGCCGAGCCCAGCCCGCCCTCTTCCTTGCGCGCCGGCGAGTCGGGCGAGGGGAGGGGGAGCTTGTTCTCGTGGTACCACCAGTCGGGGCGGATCCACGCGGGGGCCAGCTGCTTGAACTGCACGTAGCGCGTGCCCGTGGGCGTGGTGAACGTCCAGCGCTGGCCGGGCGTGGAGAGGCGGAAGCCGGTGCCGGTGCCGACCGGCGCGCGCCAGAGCACCCGCGCGCCGTCCATGAAGCGAAGCTCGTTGCGGTCCACGTCCACCACCACGTACCGCTTGTCGGGGCGCACGGGGGGCTGCAGCGGGTCCACGGCCGGCGCCTGGGCCGCCGGCTGGGGCGCGCTGGCGGGCTCGGCGCGGCCGGCGCAGGCGCCCAGCGCCAGCGCGGCGGCGAACAGCGCGGCGGTGCGCGCGCCGTGAATCAGGGTCATGCGGGTCCTGCGAGTGTGGCGATGGAGATACGAAAAACGCGCGCCCGGCCCGTGGACTCCCACGCCCGAAGCGCACGCAACCACCGGCATGGCTGCAACCTGCGCGCCATGCGCCATTCGCGACGACATACCCGCTTCGGCAAGCCAGGGTCCGGGCGCAGATTCTCCTGATGTCTCACGCACCATAAGAACAAATCTCCGCAAGGTGCACGAAAACAGACGAGCGCTCCCCAGGTGCGAAGAACGCAGTTCTTCGCACCTTCACTTTGAATCAGGTCGTACGGCCGGGCGAGCACACCCGGACCGTGTCGCAGTAGCCGATGCCGCTCGTCGTATCACCAGGGCCGTGGCGGCCACGCACCATAAGGGGAATCACCCGCCAGAGACGGGCGTCGGCTCGACGAGGAGCCGTCCCAGATACATGTCGGGCACCAACACCAAGGCTTCCCAATCAGAGATGACGGCTGGGTGCTCAGCCAGCGTGAGACAGGGGCTTGCCTGGTGTGGCCACTGCCGTGGTGATGCCTACGCCCGCTTCGGCCGGCTCAGCGGAACTCCGCGGAACGTGTCGTCGTAGTCGACGTCGTCCTTGAGCACGTGATAGACGATGCGCGCCAGCTCCTTGCGCACCCAGGCGCGAGCCAGGCCCTCGTTCTTCTTCCGCAGCTTCTTCCGGTATGCCGCTCCGATCTCCGCGTAGCGCTGGACCGCGCGCACCGCCGCGTGGCTGAAGGCGAGCTTCAGGTAACGGTTTCCCGCGCGTGAGCGCTTGCTGCGGGTGCGCCCGCCGGAGTTGTCGGCACCGGGCACCACCCGGCTGTAGGAGAAGAACTTCCGCTCGGTGGCGAAGCGCGCGATGCCGTCGATCTCCAGGTAGAGCGTCCAGGCGCACAGCCGTCCGATGCCCGGGATCCGACGCAGGCGGCGCACGATCGGGTTCGGCTTCAGCTCGCGATGGATCCGCTTCTCCAGCGCCTTGATCTGCGCTTCGATCAGCGAGATCTGCCCCTGGTGGAAGCCCGCCTGCACCTGCGCGAGCTCCGGCAGCGCCGACACCGTCGCGCGATTGTACTTCTCCAGCAGCCGTGCGATGCTGTTCAGCGACGACGTGCGCTTCTCGACCAGCTGCAGCCGCTGGCGAAGCAGGTCACGCAGCCCGCGCAGCTCGGGTGAGATCACGTGCGCCTCCGGAACCAGGTTCAGCCGCAGCATCGTCAGCAGCGTAAGCGCGTCGACGCTGTCGGTCTTCACCTTCGCCGCCGTGATCGCCTGGACCTTCGCCGCATGCGCGAGCTTCAGCTCCGCACGGTGCTCGCGCAGAAGGTCGGCGATCCAGTACCAGGACCCGGTCGTCTCGACCACCACCCGATGACGATTCAACGGCCACTGCCGCAGGTACGAACCGAGGGCGCGCTCACAGGCCGGCATGCGCACCACCCGGGGCTCTCCCTCACCGTCGGCGCGCATCGTGGCCACCTCGAGGGAACGCTTGTGCAGGTCGATCGCGTGGAGCATCATCGAAGCCTCCTCGGCTGAAGGTGAAAGGTCCCCTTCAGCTTGATCGACGACGCGAGGTTCTGGAAGTATCAGAGCAGCAGAGGAGCAGAGGGAGGGGAGAGCTCCTGCCGTTTCTCTGCTTCTCTGCTGCTCTGCGTGAGATCCAACGAAACCGGTCCCGCATCCCCAGCCTGGGATGCGGGACCGTGCCTCTCGTCCCTCCCTGCGACCGTGTCAGGCCCGCGTAGGCGCCGGGCGGCGGAGCGGGACCTCGATGGTCGGCGTGGGGATGGTGGCCAGCGACGCCGGCGACGGGAGCACCGGGAAGGTGCTCAGGAACCACCCGATCGCGGCGAAGAACAGCCCAGCGAAGCCCAGCGCGATCCCGATCTCGGGGATCCCCAGCGGGAGGTGCGGGTGCGCCTCGCGGTTCCACACCGACGGGTAGGTGATCAGGAAGCGCTCCAGCCAGTGACCGATCACCACCACCGTGGCCACCCCGGCCAGCACCCCCGGCACCTTCTTGGGCGCGCGCGGCAGCAGCGCCAGGAAGGGGAACACGAACACGCACGCCAGCATGATCTGCACGACCGTGGCGAACGGCTGGTGGAAGCGCAGCACGAACCACTGCTGCTCGTGCACCAGCTGCCCGTACCAGATCACCACGTACTGCGACCAGTTCACGTACATCCAGAACACCGCGTACGCGAAGATCAGCTTCCCCAGGTCGTGGAACTGCTGGTCGCCGATGTAGTCGTGCAGGCGCAGCTGGCGGCGGCTGAACACCATCAGGATCGCCACCATGGCCAGCGCCGAGTGGAACGAGCTGACCAGGAAGGTGACCGGGAACATGGTGCTGAACCAGTGCGGCAGCATGGTCATGGCCTGGTCGATCGCGATCATCCCCCACACGATCGCGAACAGGATCGCCGTGATCGGCGCCAGGCGCATGGCGATCTTGCGCGAGCGCTGCGCCTCCTCGGTCACCCCGCGCCAGCCGCGGCCGCTGATGGTGTTGTACAGCCCCGGCGCGTTCTTCACCCCGTGCAGGTCGGGGCGCAGCATGTGGTAGGTGAACCACAGCATCATCCCGAACAGCACCAGCAGCCCCACGATGTCGCGCACCAGCATCCCCGTGGGCGACAGCCACCCGGCCTTGTTCTCGAGAACGTGGTCGCCGTGGATCTTGGCCGGGTCCCACCAGTGCTCGAACCACACCGGGTTCCCCGGGAGCTTGAGCAGGAACAGGACGAACGACACCGGGAGGAACGCCGCCCCCGCCAGCGCGAAGCGGCGGAGCGGCCAGCTCCAGCGGGCGTTGGTGATGTGCAGCGAGATGGCGAACACCACCATCCCCGCCGCCACCGACGACCAGAACAGCCAGTTGAAGTGGATCGCCAGCCAGAGGCGCTCGTGGTCGGCCAGGAACGCGGCCCCCACCCCGAGCAGCACCAGCAGCCCGATCACACCCCACGCCACCCCCGGCACGGCCAGCCGGCGGAAGGGAACGCGGGTGGGAATCTCGGCGGAATGTCCTGCCATTTCGCTCTCTCAAACCTTTCGGGTCAGGGCTGCGCCGCGGCGGGGCCTTGGGCGGCCGGCACGGTCGGCGCCGCCGCGGGCGCCGTGGCCGGGGCGTTCTGCGCCGGGGGCTGCCCGGGGGCCGGGTTGGGCGCCGCGGGGGGCTCCGTCTGCTGCTGCGGGGTGGCCACGGGGGCGCCGCCACGCTGCGGGGCCTGCCCGCCGCGGGCCTGCAGCGCGCGCACGTACTCCACCACCGCCCAGCGGTCGGGGTGGGTGATCCGCGGGCCGTACGGGGGCATCAGCCCGCGCCCGGCCGCGATCACGCCGTACAGGTAGCCGTCGCTGCGCGCCGCCGAGGCCGCGCCGTTGATGGGCGGGGCGAAGGGGAAGCGCTGGTACATCTTGCCGTCGGCGCCGCGCGCCTGCTGCACCACGGTGCCGTCGCCGGCGCCCGCGGGGCCGTGGCACACGGTGCAGTTGTTGTCGTACTGCACCTTGCCGCGCGCCAGCACCGCGGGGGTCGCCCCGCCCGCGTACGGGTTGCGGAGCGTGGCCGCCACGCTGTCGAGCTGCGTGCTGCTGAAGTGCCCCGGGAGGTCGCCCATCGGCGACGCCGACGGCACCGTGCCCGGCGCCGGAAGGCGCGGCATGGCGTACGGATCGGGGATCACGCTGCGGCGCATGTTGGCCAGCTGCGGGACCTTGCCGCTCGCCACGTCGAGGTCGTAGCCGGCCCAGTCGGTGCAGGCGGGAAGCGCGAACGCCACCGCCGCCGCCGCCAGGGCCAGCCGCTTAGCGGTGGTCAACCAGCACCTCCTCACTCCCGGCGTCGGTCATGATCCGTTGCACGTCGTCGTAGCGGTCGCGGGGGGCGTGCGCGAACACGCCGAAGTTCCCCGCCGTGAACGAGGGGTGGTACATCGGCGCCTCGGGCGGGCCGATGTGCGGGATGCGCCCCAGGATGAACAGCCCCGCCACCGTGCTGAGCGCGCCCAGCAGGATGGTGAGCTCGAACATGATCACGCTGAAGGCCGGGAGCGCCACGATCTCCTTGCCGCCCACCACCAGCGGCCAGTCGATCGAGCTCCAGGTGGCCAGCGCCGTTCCCGCCGCGGTGCCGGTGAAGGCGCCGGTCAGCGTGAAGATGCGGACCGGGCTCTCCGGGGTCTCCAGCGCCTCTTCCAGCTCGTGGCGCGGCGTGGGCGCGTACGAGGTCACCTCGAAGCCCTCGCGCCGCAGCCGGCGGATGGCGTCGGTGGCCGAATCCAGGTGGGCGAACACGCCCAGAACGCCCGTGCGAAGCTTGCTCATCGCTCGTCAGTCTCAGGCGTAGTAGCCCGTGGGGTACACTTCGACCTGCGTGCCCGAGGCATCCACCTTGGCCACGTGGTCGGCCGGATCGTGCCGGCGCATCGGCGGCGGCAGCACCTCCTTGATCTCGGCGATCGAGAGGCCCGGCAGGTAGCGCAGGAACAGCAGGAACCACATGAAGAACCAGCCGAAGCTGCCCAGCAGGATGCACGCTTCCACCCAGGTCAGGTGGTAGTTCATGAACTTCCACGGCTCGTAGCTGTGGGCCAGGCTGGGCACGATGATCACGAAGCGCTCCCACCACATCCCGATGTTCACGAAGATCGAGATCAGGAAGAACGCGTTCAGGTTGCGCCGGATCTTGGGGATCCAGAGCAGCTGCGGGATGATCGCGTTGAAGGTGATCATGCTCCACCCCGCCCACCAGTACTCCCCGGTCACGCGGTCCCAGAACACGTCGCGCTCGTACAGCTCGCCCGAGTAGTAGGCCATGAAGTACTCCATCCCGTACGCGTACCCCACGATCAGCGAGGTGAGCAGGAGGAGCTTGGCCAGCCGGTCGTAGTGCGTTTCGGTGAAGTACGCGCCCAGCCGGAAGATCCGGTGCACGGGCACCATCAGCGTGACCACCATGGCCACGCCCGAAAGGATGGCGCCGGCCACGAAGTAGGGTGCGAAGATGGTGGTGTGCCACCCGGGCACGATCGAGACGGCGAAGTCCCACGACACCACCGAGTGCACCGAGAGCACCAGCGGCGTGGCCAGCGCGGCCAGGAACAGGTACGCCCGGGTGAAGTGCCGCCACTCGCGGTCGGTGCCGCGCCACCCCAGCGCCAGGATGTTGTAGACCTTCTTCCGCGTGGGGTTGGTCGCCGAGTCGCGCGCGGCGGCGATGTCGGGGATCAGGCCGATGAAGAAGAAGACCGAGCTGACCGTCAGGTACGTGGTGACCGCGAACACGTCCCACAGCAGCGGGCTGCGGAAGTTGGGCCACAGGTGGCGCTGGCTGGGCAGCGGGAGCAGCCAGTAGAAGAACCAGGGCCGGCCGATGTGGATGATCGGGAAGAGCGCGGCGGTGAGCACCGCGAACACCGTCATCGCCTCGGCGAAGCGGTAGATCGACTGCCGCCACGGCGCGCGGAACAGGTACAGGATCGCCGAGATCAGCGTTCCCGCGTGGCCGATGCCCACCCAGAACACGAAGGTGGTGATGTAGACGCCCCACCCCACCGGGTTGGTGAGCCCGCTCATCCCCAGGCCGTACCAGATGTTGTGGAGCTCGGCGACCACCATGAGCCCCACCAGGAACACGGCCATCCCCAGCAGCGCCAGGTACCCCTTCCCCGGCTTGGTGAGGAGGCGGTTGGCGTCGCGGTTGACCTGCTCGTAGCTCTCGACGTCCGGATGGAACGCCGATCGGATCGCCGTGTTCGGCACGTCGGCCGCGTTCGGCATGTCGGTGGTGGCCATTCTCAGTGCCCTCCCGCCTCGGCGCCGGCCTGCGGCGTGTGCTCGGTGCCGCCACCCTGCGCGGTGGGCTCGGCGCCGTGCGCCTGGCTGCGCGGCTGGTGCAGCGTGACTTTCTTCAGGTAGACGATCGCCGTCTGGGTGTTCAGCTCTTCGAGCGTGCGGTAGCCGCGGTTGGTGGTCGCGTTCTTCGCCACCGCCGTCTCGGGGTCGCTGATGTTGCCGAACGAGAACACCTCGGTGGGGCACACCTGCACGCAGGCGGGCACCACCTCGCCGTCGCGCACGTTGCGCATCTCGGCCGCGGCGCGGCGCTCGGCCTCGTGGATGCGCTGCACGCAGAAGGTGCACTTCTCCATCACGCCCTTCTCGCGCACGGTCACGTCGGGGTTCAGCTGCCAGTTCAGCGGCTCGGCGAACTCGTAGGTGAACCAGTTGAACACGCGCACCTTGTACGGGCAGTTGTTGGCGCAGTAGCGCGTGCCCACGCAGCGGTTGTACACCTGCCCGTTCAGCCCGTCGGGGGTGTGGTACGCCGCGTACACCGGGCACACCGGCTCGCACGGCGCGTTGCTGCAGTGCTGGCACAGCATGGGAAGGAAGCGCACGTCGTCGGTGGCGTCGTCGCGGTACGCCTCCTCGTTGTCGCGGCTCACCCCGAAGTAGCGCTCGATGCGCATCCAGTGCAGCTCGCGGCCGCGCTTCATCTCGCTGGGGCCCACCACCGGGATGTTGTTCTCGGCGTTGCACGCCACCGCGCACGCCGAGCAGCCGATGCAGCGGGCCAGGTCGACCGTCATGGCCCAGCGGGTGTCGCCCTTGATGTATTCGCCGTACTCGCTTCCCGGCGTGGGGAACGAACCCGCGGGGTCCGTCGTCGTCGGCATCGGCTTGAAGCCGCCGTTCCCCTTCAGCAGCTCGATGTGCTGCTGGCTCCCGGGGATGTGCCCGGGGCCCTGCGCGTCGAGCTGCGTGATGGCGGCCAGCGAGATCGCCTGCGAGATCTCGCGGTCGTGCTGGATGCGCACGCCGTTCTCGAACAGCCCCTGGAAGCGCGGGCCCGCGCCTTCGCCGGTGGGGCGCAGGCTCACCCGCACCCCGTAGTTCACGAAGGCGCCGGTGGCCGGGTCGACCGCGCCGCCCAGCAGCTTCATCGGGTTGGCGCCACGGCCCTTGGTCCAGCGGCCGAAGTCCTCATGCCCCATCCCCATCTGGATGGCCACCGCGTCTTCACGGACGCCGGGCCACACGTAAGCGGGGAGGCGGATGGCGCCGTAGGTGGAGCGCACCTCCAGCACGTCGCCCTGCTCCACGTTCAGCCGCTTCGCCGTGGCGGGGTGCACCTCCACCCACATGTCCCACGGCACCTTGGTGACCGGGTCGGGAAGCTCCAGCAGCCAGGGGCGGTTGGCGTTGCGCCCGTCGAAGAAGCGGTAGCTGGGGTAGACGACCAGCGCGAACTCGCCGTTCCCCTCGAACTGCGGCGCGGCCGACGCCCCACCCGCGGGAGCCGCGGCCGGAGCGGGCTGGGCCGGAGCCGGCGTGGTCTGCGCGACCGCCGGAGCGGGCTGCGGCGCGGCGGCGGCCGGCGCACCGGCCGCCGTCGTCGCAGCCGCGGCGGGAGCGGCCGTGGTCACCGCGGCGGCGCCGGCGGCGGTGAACAGGCCGCCGCGCTTCAACGCGTCGCGCCAGGCGTTGCCGCTGGCGCGCCCGGCCCAGGCGGCGGTCAGGTAGTCGTAGTAGGTCTTCGCGGCGCCGGCGGTGGGGAGCGTGAGCTGCAGCCGCTGCGCCACCGCCAGGAGCACGTCGCCCACCTGCTTGGTGTTAAACACCGGCCGCATCCCGGGCTGCACGATCGACAGCACACCGTCGCGCGACTGGTAGTCGTCCCAGCTCTCCAGGAAGTGGCTCTGGGGGAGGATGAAGTTGCAGTTGGTGGTGGTGTCGTCGGGGAACGGCGAGAAGCTCACCCGCACCGGCACCTTGCGCAGCGCCTCGGCGAACTTCAGCCCGCCGGGAAGGGTGAACACCGGGTTCGAGGCGTCGATCAGGATCGCCCGCACCCGCCCCGCGTTCATCTCCTGGATCAGCTGCACCACCGGGCGCATGTCGGCCGCGGGGGGCGTGGCGCCCGCGCCGCCGCCGCGGTTCAGCCGCGTGACCGCGGCCTGCAGCGCGCTGCCGGCCGACGAGCGGAGCGCCGCGCCGGGGCCCAGCGCCACCGGGCGGCGGGCGGCGCGGTACCACTCGATCGCCGTTTGCAGCTTGCGTGCGTCCACCCCGGCCGCGGAAGCGCCGGCGGTGTCGCCCGAGGCCAGCGCGTCGGCCACGATCGCCTCCGTCCCCGGCTTGCAGCTCAGCCAGAGGTCGGCGTTCAGCCCGGTGAGGGGGCGGTGCGGCCCCACCCACACGAAGCGCCCGCGGGTGCCGCCCTTCCGGTAGGCGTGCATCTGGGCGAACTGGAACGAATAGTCGACCGGCGAGCCCCAGGTTTCCAGGAAGTCGGCGCCGAACGACACCAGGAAGTCGGCGTCGTCGAAGCGCAGGTCGCGCGGGGCGTCTTCCAGCGGGGTGTAGCTGACCCGGCGGGCGCCCACCGCGGCGGCGAACTCGTCCGCCAGCCGCGACATGGTCGGCCCGTAGTTGCCGGTGAGGTACACGATGGAGCCGCGCGCGGCGGCGAGCTGTGCGGCGAGCTGCTGCTCGGCCACGCTCCAGCTTACGTTGCGCGTGCTCCCCACGTCGCTCTCCAGGATCGACGGGCCCTGGTAGCGGTCGGGGTGGTACACGCCCTGGACGCTGGCCTGGCCGCGCGCGCAGGTGTTGCCGCGCGACACGGGGTGGTCGGGGTTCCCCTCCACCTTGGTCACGCGCCCCTCGTGCGTCTCGAGCCACAGGCCGCACCCGGCCGGGCATTCGCGGCAGGTGCTGGTGTAGTACGTGGCCGTGCCCGGGACGATGTCCTCGGGCGGGATCACGTAGGGGATGAGCTTGTCGACGTGCTGCGTGGAGCACCCGACGGTGGCGACCCCGGCCCCGGACACGCCGACGACCTTGAGGAAGTCGCGCCTCTTCATTCCATCAGACATGCTGGCTCCTGGCCCCGCACTCCACGGTGATCATCGGCATCAGTAGTGGCACACCACGCAGTCGGTGCTGGCGCGCTGGTTGGGCCACGTGGACGTGACCCCGCGCGTGTCGTTCCCCGCGGCGCGGAGCTGGCTCACCTTGCGCACGAACGACGAACGCTGGCGCACGGTGGCCTCTTCGGCGGGCGACAGCTCGGTTTCGCCGCGGTGGCAGTCGATGCACCACCCCATGCGCAGCGACGAGAACTGGTAGACCTTCTTCATCTCCTGCACCGGCCCGTGGCAGGTCTGGCACTGCAGACCGGCGTTCACGTGCATGTTGTGCGGGAACTTGGCGTGCTCGGGGATCTTGTGGATGCGCACCCAGGGCACGCTCTCGCCGCGCTTCCAGTAGTCCACCAGCAGGTTGGCCTGGCGGTTCCAGAAGGTGTCGCGCTGCGCGCTGGGGTAGGCCAGCACCGCCTGTGACGCCACGGCGCCCGGCGCGCTGCTTCCCGGCACGTGGCACCCCACGCACAGCTGCACGGGGGGGATGCCGGCGTCGACCGAACGGTCGGCGGTGTAGTGGCAGTACATGCAGGGGATCTTGTTCTGCCCCGCGTGCACGCTGTGGTAGAAGGCGATCGGCTGCTCGGGTCCGTCGTCCTCGTCGGCCGAATACCCGCGGCACGACGTGGCGGCGACCGCGAGCAATGCGATGCCGAAGGCTGTGAAGACGTTCTTCATGTGCGCCTGAGCGGAGAAAACCGTTGCCGCACGCGCCCGCCGGGGTCCCGTCCCCCGCGGCCGCTCGCGGCTCCCCTGCACCCGTTGCGGAGCCCGAAATCCATGACCCCGCTCGGAAGCACACCCATATAGCATTCGTCCCACCAAACGGCAATGCCCGCCTCGCGCGAGCGCGCGCGGGCGGGCATCTACATAGTCCTGCAACCTCATGCCGCCTGCCGGGTTAGCCCTGCTACGCGGGACCCTGCATCTTCGAGCAGATTCCTGACAGATGTTTGAGAATGGTTCTCAGACAAGGAAGATGCTTGGATTGGCTGGCGACGGGCTCTCCCGGATCCCCCGGGCGCCGGCCCGGCGGATCGCCCCCTGCCCTCTCCACGGAAGGCACGGAGGACCCGGAGGAACGGAGCCGGCGGGACGATCGCCTTCCCTGATCCTCCGTCTCCCTCCGTGATCCGTTCTCCCCGCTCAGGCGAAGCGGCGGTGCTCCACCATGGCGCAGCGGTCCTGCACCACCTTGATCCCCGCCTCGGCGAAGCGGCGGGCGGCTTCTTCGTTGCGGATGCCGCTCTGCATCCACACCACCTTCGGCTTCGCGGCCAGGATGTCGTCCACGTGGGGCGGCACGTCTTGCGAGCGGCGGAACACGTTCACCATGTCCACCTCGCCGGGGATGTCGGCGAGCTTGCGGTAGACGTGCTTCCCGAGGATGTGGGTGGCGTCGGGGAAGTAGACCGGCACGGGGATGATGTCGAGCCCCGCCCGGTGCAGGTACTCGGGGACGTAGAACGCCGGCTGGTGCGGCTGCGCCTCGGTCTTGATCCCCAGCACCGCGACGCGCTTCACCTCGCGCCAGATCTGCGCGATCCCGTCGCTGCTGGTGATGATGTTGTCCTGCCAGTTCTCCGCCATCGTTGCGCTTTGTCAGGGTCGTGGAGGGCGAATATGCGACTGAAGTCGCGGCTACAACGGCGCGCAGTCCGCCTTCGCGGACTCGCTTGTCACCATCCGCGCGCAAAGCTCGGACCGGAGCGCGGGCGAGCGTTCATGGGCATCGCGCAGACAGCAGAGGAGGAGAGGGCGATGCGAGCCTGCGGCGCCCCGCGCGGACGATCGCAAAGGGACTTGCCACACGCCGCGGGTGCGGCCATCCTTTTACGACAACGAATTCCGCGCCCGTTCCCGTCTGCAGTCGGACGGTGCGGGTAACTGCGTACCACAACCCGGAGGTTCCAAGTGCGCAAGATCAGCCTGGACGTGAACGCGCTGCGGGTGGAGTCGTTCGACACGGTGAGCGACGAGCGGAAGGCGCGGGGTACCGTGGAAGGACACGGCTACAGCCAGTTCACCTGCCCTCAGACGCAGTGCGGAGAAGAGTGCCTGAGTGGCTGGAGGCCGTGCCAGCCCACCGACGCGTGGACGAACGGCGAGGTGGCGTGCTTCTGCGGGATCGACCAGTCGCTGGACTGTCCCTGATCCCGGGACCCGTCTGCCTTCGATTCCAGAAGGCAGAGGCCCGGACGAACCCTCCCATGGGGGATACCGATGCGCAAGATCAGCCTGGACGTGAACGCGCTGCGGGTGGAGTCGTTCAACACCGTGAGCGATGAGCCGAAGTCGCAGGGTACCGTGCACGGGTACTACAGCCAGATCACCTGCCCCCAGACGCAGTGCGGAGACGAGTGCCTCAGCGGCCCCAACCCGTGCCGAGACACCTACGCATGGACGAACGGCCAGGCGGCGTGCCTCTGCAACAACACGGGGATGTGTATCGACTGACATCCGGGGCTGCTCGGTAGCGGCCGGGGATCGATACGATTCGAGAGGGGGCGGCGAAGATCGGCCGCCTCCTTCTCTTTGTCATCCTGGACCGCTCGTCCGCGGTTGTCACGCGAGCGACCAGGTCTCCACCGCGCCGTCGTCGGCGCGCGTGACGCGGCCGTGGCGCTCCAGGTAGCGGAGGTGCGCCAGCCCCTCGCGCACCGCGTGCAGCAGGTTCGCGGGAGGCAGGTCGCCGAACACGCCGCGCGCCACCTGGAAGACGCTGCGCGCGCCGTCGGCGAGGAAGCGCAGGATCTGCTCGTTGCGCTGTTCGTGGTGCGCGAGAAGGACGTCGATGCGCGCCGGGAGGTCCGCGAACGGCTCGCCGTGCGAGGGGAGGACCAGCTCCACCGGCAGCTCGCGCAGCGAACGGAGCGAGCGGAGGAAGTCCGACAGCGGCTCGTCGGCGTAGAGGTCGGCGCCCACGTTGGGGGAGATGCGCGGGAGCACGTGGTCGCCGGTGATCAGGATGCGCCGGCCGGGGTGGTAGACGGTCACGTGACCCGGCGAGTGCCCCGGCGTGTGGATCCATTCCCATCCCCCGCCGCCGGGGAGCGGCCCGCGCTCGCCGGTGAGGATCACGTCGGGGTGGAAGGCGGCGTAGAAGCCGTGGATCACGTCGCTGGCGCGCAGGAACGCGGGCACCACCTGCGCGGGCACGCCCAGCCGCGCGAACGCCTCGCCGGCGTGCAGCCGGTCTTCGGGCCAGCGATCCACGAAGCGGCGGGCCAGCTGTTCCTCCGCCTGGTGGATGGCGATCTTCGCCCCGCTCCACTCGCGCACCGGGCCGGCCAGGCCGTAGTGGTCGGGGTGCGCGTGGGTCAGGACGACCGTCTCCAGCGACTGGGGGGTGACGCCCACGTGCTCGGCCGCCTCGCGCAGCGCCCACCGCGCGGGGGGCGTGTCGATCCCGGTGTCGACCAGCGTGTGCCCGGTGTCGCCCTCGATCACCCACGCGGCCACCTCGCCGGGGGGGAACGGAAGGGGGACGGAGACGCGGTGGACGCCGGGGGCGACCTGCACGGGGGCGGCGGTGGTCATCCGCGTTACCCGTCGGGGAAGAACTTCTTCCCGTCGCGCGCGTAGTCCACCAGCATCTGCGCGGCGGCGAAGCGCTTGCCGTGCGCCTGCTCCAGCTTTTTCAGCCGCTCCACCACGCTGGCGGCGCCCACGGTGTCCACGTACCAGAACGGGCCGCCGCGGAAGGGCGGGAAGCCGATCCCCATCACCGCGCCCACGTCGCCGTCGCGGGCCGAGTGGAGCACCCCTTCCTCCAGCGTGCGCACCGCCTCGTTCACCATGGTCAGCCCCAGGCGGTCCTGGATCTCTTCGCGCCGCATGGGCTTGCGCTGCCCGGCGCCGATCAGCGCGTAGACGGCGTCGTCGGCGCCGGTCTTCTTCCCGTCTTCGCCGTACTTGAAGAAGCCCTTCCCGTTCTTCCGCCCCAGGCGCCCGTCGGCCACCATCCTGTCGATCACCTGGCTGGGCTTCATCCGGTCGGCGAAGGCAGCCGCCATGATCTTCCCCGCCTTCTGCGCCACGTCGAGCCCCACCTCGTCGTAGAGGGTGATGGGGCCCACGGGGTAGCCCCACCCCGTCATCGCGCCGTCGATGTCTTCGATGCTGACACCTTCCTCCAGCAGCAGCGCGGCCTCGGCCATGTAGGGCGTGAGGATGCGGTTGGCGAAGAAGCCGGGGCTGTCGTTCACGATGATCGGCGTCTTCCCGATCTTCTTGCCGTAGGCGTGGCTGGTGGCCGTCACCCACGGGGCGGTGCCCGGGTGGGTGATGATCTCCAGCAGCGGCATCTTGTCCACGGGCGAGAAGAAGTGCAGCCCGATCACGTTCTCGGGGCGGCTCGACGCCTCGGCCAGCTGGGCGATGGGGATGGTCGAGGTGTTGGACCCGAGCACGGTGTCGGGGCCGATGTGCGCCTCGATCTCCTTCATCACCGTGTGCTTGATCGACAGGTCTTCGAACACCGCCTCCACGATCACGTCGGCGGTGTGGAAGCCGGTGTACTCGGCCGTCGCCTCCACCCGGTCGGTGATGGCGGTGATCTGGAAGGGCTTCAGCTTCTTGCGCTTGGCGCGCTTGACCAGCGTGTCGCGCGCGGTCTTGAGGCCCCTGGCCGCGGCCTCGTGCTTCACGTCCTTGAGGCGGACCGAGATCCCGCTCTCGGCGCTGACGGTGGCGATCCCCGCGCCCATGAAGCCGGCGCCGACGACGGCGATGTGGTCCACGTCCTTCGGCTTGGTCCCCTCGGGCACGGGCGGGTCGTTCTTGGCCGCGGTGCTGGTGAAGAAGAGGTGCACCAGCGAGCGGGCCTCGGGTGTCACCGCCAGCTCGCCGAAGGCCTTCGCCTCCAGCTCCAGCGCGGCGTCGAGCGGCTTGTCGAGCCCGCGCTCCACCACGTCGAGCAGCCGCAGCGGCGCGGGATACAGGCCGTGCGTCTTGCTCATCACCCCCTGCCGCGCCTTGCGCAGGATGAAGCCGCGCAGCCCCGGCAGGTTCTCGGCGAACTTCGGCGAGCCGCGGCGGCGGGCGGCACTGGGCTTCAGCTTGCCGGCGGCCAGGTCGCGCGCGGCGCGCCTGGCCTCGCGCAGCAGCACGGGCGCGGGCACCACCTCGTCCACCAGCCCGGCGCCGCGGGCGCGGCGGCCGTCGAGCTGCTTGGCGGTGAGCATCAGGTCCAGCGAATTGGCGAGGCCGACGAGCCGCGGGAGCCGCGCGGTGCCGCCCGCGCCGGGGATGATGCCGAGCTGCACCTCGGGGAGCCCCAGCTTGGTCTTGGACGAGTCGGTCGCGATGCGGTAGGTGCAGGCGAGCGCGGTCTCGAGCCCGCCGCCCAGCGCGGCGCCGTCGATGGCGGCCACGGTGGGGATCACCAGGCGCTCCAGCCGGTTGAGCAGCTTCTGCCCCTCGCGGCTGGCGTGCTCGCCGTCGGCGGGAGACCGGAAGTCCTTGAACTGGTCGATGTCGGCGCCGGCGATCCAGGTGCCCTTCTTCTCGGAGATGATGACGGCGGCGCGGATCCCCTCGCCCCCGCCCTCCAGGCGCGCCAGGATGGCGTGCATCTCTTCCACCAGGGCGGCGGAGATGACGTTCACCGGCTTGCCGGGCTGGTTGAGGCGAAGGATCGCGATCCCGTCTTCCACGTCCATGCGGACGGGCGGGGCGGCGGCGACCGTGTCGGTCTCGGTCAGCGTGGTTGCCATCGGATCTCCTGAAGGTGATTCAGCGAACTGCGCTCGGGTGCTGCGTCTGCCGTGCTCATACGTCGGATGCCATGGACTCTGATGCCACGGACGACGATACTTCTTCTGCGCCGCGGGGGGCCTCTCCGCGTTCCAACCATCACCGGGGGTTCCGCGACGCCGCGGGGCCCTCTCCCTGGCGCTTCGCGCCTGTCCCTACCCCAAAACAACCTGGGGGAGGGACGGTCTGCGGGGCCAGCGGTCTTCCGCGCGTGCCGCGCCAGCGGCGTGGCAGGGGACGCGGCCTCGGGGCCGCGGCTTCGACCGATCGCGCCGCGGTCCAACCATCACCGGGGGTCCGCGACGCCGCGGGCCCTCTCCCTGGCGCTTCGCGCCTGTCCCTCCCCCAAAACAACCTGGGGGAGGGACGGTCTGCGGGGCCAGCGGTCTTCCGCGCGTGCCGCGCCAGCGGCGTGGCAGGGGGCGCGGCCTCGGAGCCGCGGCTTCGACCCGATCGCGCTGCGGTCCAACCATCACCGGGATTCCGCGACGCCGCGGGCCCTCTCCCTGGCGCTTCGCGCCTGTCCCTCCCCCAAAACAACCTGGGGGAGGGACGGTCTGCGGGACCAGCGGTCTTCCGCGCGTGCCGC
>DASWMA010000240.1:0-15296 GCA_036399995.1 Longimicrobium sp.
CAGCATGCGCTACTACGACACCACCGTCGTCCGCATCCCCGCCGCCGCGCTCAGCACCGAAGACGCGATGATGCTGCACCGCATGCACGACCGCGGCGAGCGGCCCCGCGTGCGGCTGGTGATGGGCGGGCGCACGCTCCCCGACGCGCAGTCGCGCAACGTGGTCGCCGAGATCGTAGGGCGCGAGAAGCCCGACGAGGTGGTGGTGATCAGCGGCCATCTGGACAGCTGGGACGTGGGGACCGGCGCGATGGACGACGCGGGCGGGAGCGTGGCCGCGTGGGAGGCGGTGCGGCTGATGCAGCGGCTGGGGCTGCGCCCCCGGCGCACCGTGCGCGTGGTGCTGTGGACCAACGAGGAGAACGGCCTGCGCGGCGCCACCACCTATCGCGACACGCACCGGGCGCAGCTCGACAGGCACATGCTGGCCATCGAGAGCGACGGCGGCGTCTTCCGTCCCCTGGGCTTCCGTTTCCAGGGGAGCGCCGAGGGGCTGGCGATGATGCAGCAGGTGGCGCGGCTGCTGGAGCCGATCGGCGCCGGGCGGATGGTGGCCGGGCCGGGCGACGCCGACGTGGGGCCGATGATCGCGCTGGGGGTGCCCGGGCTGGGGCTGGACGTGGACGCCACGAAGTACTTCTGGTACCACCACAGCGACGCCGACACCCTCGACAAGCTCGACCCGCAGGAGTTCGCGAAGTGCGTGGCCGCCATGGCCGTGGCCGCCTACGTGGTCGCCGACATGCCCGGCACGCTCCCGCGCCAGGTGCCGGCCCCGGCGAGCTGACCGGCTTCTACAGCAGGGCTCACGCAGAGCAGCAGAGCAGCAGAGAACTGCGTGTCGTTCTCTGCTGCTCTGCTGCTCTGCGTGAGATTGCAGCTCTACGCCGCCGGCGGCACCACGGCGGTGACTTCGATCTCGACCTTCGCCCGCTCTTCCACCAGGCCGGCCACGATCACGGCAGACATGGCGGGGTAGTGGTGGCCGAACACCGCGCGATAGGCGGCGCCCAGCTCGCGGCCGGCGTCGAGGTATTCGCGGCGGTCGGTGAGGTACCACGTCATCCGCGTGACGTGGTGCGGGTCGGCGCCGGCGGCGGCGAGCACGGCGGCCACGTTGCGCAGCGCCTGCCGCGCCTGCGCCACGAAGTCGTCGTGCTCGATCACGCACGTGTGCGGGTTCCAGCCGATCTGCCCCGCCACGAACACCATCCGCCCCTCGGCGACCACGCCGTTCGCGTATCCCTTCGCCGGCGCCCACCCCTCCGGGTGCAGGATCTCCGGTAGCCCGCTCATCCTCCCGCCTCCTGCTGGCGCAGGCGGAAGCGCTGCAGCTTGCCGGTCTGCGTGCGGGGCAGCGAAGCCACGAATTCCACGCGGCGCGGGTACTTGTAGGGGGCGATGGACTGCTTGGCGTGGTCCTGCAGCGTCTTCACCATCTCGTCGCCCGCGGAATAGCCCTCACGGAGGACGACGAACGCCTTCACCACCTGGCCGCGCTGCTCGTCGGGCGCGCCCACCACGGCGCATTCGAGGACGGCGGGGTGCTCCAGCAGGCAGTTCTCCACCTCGGGGCCGGCGATGTTGTAGCCGGCGGAGATGATCATGTCGTCGTTGCGGGCGCGGTACCAGAAGTAGCCCTCGCCGTCCATCACGTAGGTGTCGCCGGTCACGTTCCATCCCCCCTGCACGTACGCCTTCTGCCGCTCGGGGTCGTCCAGGTAGCGGCAGCCGGTGGGGCCCTGCACCATCAGCCGCCCCATCGTTCCCGGCTCCACCTCGTTCCCGTCGTCGTCCACCACGCGCGCACGGTAGCCGGGCACCGCGCGGCCGGTGGAGCCCGCGCGGACGTCATCGCCCGCGGCGCTGATGAAGATGTGCAGCATCTCGGTGCTGCCGATCCCGTCGATGATGCTGAGCCCCGTGGCCTCGCGCCACGCCTCGAAGGTCGCGGCCGGGAGCGGCTCGCCGGCGCTCACGCACTTGCGCAGCGCGGACAGGTCGAAGTCCTTCGCCATCCCCGCCATCGCGCGGTACGCGGTGGGCGCGGTGAAGCAGACGGTGGCGCGGAACTCCTGCATCCCCTGCAGCAGCTGCGGCGGCGAGGCCTGCTCCAGCATCAGCGTGGCGGCGCCCAGGCGCATGGGGAACATCGTGTAGCCGCCCAGCCCGTAGGTGAACGCCAGCGGCGGCGACCCGCAGAACAGGTCGTCGGGCTGGGGCTTCAGCACCCGGGCCGAGAAGGTGTCGGCGCTGGCCAGCAGGTCGCGGTGGAAGTGCATCGTCCCCTTCGGCTGCCCCGTGGTGCCGGAGGTGAACGCGATGATCGCCACGTCTTCCGCACTGGTGCGCACGTTATCGAAGTGGCTCGGCACGCCGCCCATCGCCCGCTCCAGCGCGCCGTCGTCGCCGCCGAAGGTGAGGGTGCGCTGCAGCGTGGGCGACGCCTGGGCCGCCGTCTCGAGCTCCGCCGCCAGCCGCGCGTCACACAGCGCCACCCGCACCCGCGCCTTGTCGATGATCGCCGAGAGCTCGCGGGCGCGCAGCAGCGGCATGGTGGCGACCACGATCCCGCCCGCCTTCAGCACGCCGAACCAGGCGGCGAACATCATGGGCCCGTTGAAGCCGCGCAGCAGCACGCGCTCGCCCGGCACCAGCCCCATGTCGCGCACCAGCACGGCGGCGATGCGGTTGGCGCGCTCGGTCAGCTCGGCGTAGCTCCAGCGCACGTCCGGGGCGACCAGAGCGGGGCGATCGGCGTGCCCGGCGGCCGCCGTGGCGTCCAGCAGCTCCGCCGCGGCGTTGATGTGCGGCAGCGCGGCCAGGTGCGGCACGCCCGACAGGTCGAGCACGGGCCACAGCTCGCGCGGCGGCAGGTGGTCGCGCGCGAAGGTGTCCACGTGCGCGGTGGGCGCGGCATGCGTCGCTGCGGACGCGGTCTTGGGCATGGTCAGCCGCTTCGGCGTGGGCGAGGGGAGGTGGACGGAGTGATGATGGATCATGGCTCGCAAGCAGCGCGCCGGAGTCCATTTCGTAATTGTGCAATCAGCGATTGCACAATTTTCATCGGGGCAGCCCCTATATATCCTAAGAAGTTACAATTCGAAAACTCGCGATTTTCGGGCGACAGAAGCCGACCCTCGCGAACCGTGTCGCCGCACCTGTCACTCGGCGGAGGCGAGAAGCTGACCGGCGATCACCAGCTTCTGCACCTCGGTGGTGCCCTCGTAGATGCGGAGGGCGCGCACGTCGCGGTACAGCGTCTCTACCACGGAATCGCGCACCACGCCGCGGGCACCCAGGAGCTGCACGGCACGGTCGACCACGCGCTGGGCGGCCTCGGTGGCGTAGAGCTTGGCCATGGCGGCTTCGCGGGTGATGCGCGGCGCGCCGGCGTCACGCGTCCAGGCGGCGCGGTAGATCAGGAGCGCGGCGGCGTCCACGTCCAGCGCCATCTCGGCCAAGGCGGCCTTGGTGAGCTGGAAGTCGGAAAGCGGCTGGCCGAACACGTGCCGCTCCTTCGCCCACGCCAGCGCCTCGTCCAGCGCGCGCCGCGCGAACCCCAGCGCCGCCGCACCCACGGTGCTGCGGAAGACGTCGAGCGTGCCGAGCGCCACCTTCATCCCCCCGCCCGCCTCGCCGACCAGCGCGCCGGCGTCCACGCGGCAGCCGTCGAACACCAGCGTGCCCAGCGGGTGCGGCGCGGTCACGTCGATGCGCTCCGACACGCGCAGGCCGGGGTTGTCGGCATCCACCACCAGCGCCACGAAGCCCCGCTCGCCGGCCTCGGGAAAGCGCGCGAACACCACGTAGCGGTCCGCGATCCCCGCGTTGGAGATCCACGTCTTGCTTCCGTCGATCACGAACCCGCCGCCGTCGCGCCGCGCGGTGGTCGCCATCGCCATCACGTCGGAGCCGGCGTCGGCTTCGGAGATGGCGAACGCGGCGATGGTCTCCCCCGCCGCCACGGACGGGAGCCAGCGCCCCTTCTGCTCGTCGGTCCCGAAGAGCGAGATGGGGCCGGAGCCCAGCCCCTGCATGGCGAACGCGAAGTCCGCCAGCCCGCTCGCGTACGCCAGCGATTCGCGGGCGATGCAGAGCGAGCGCACGTCCAGCCGCTCCAGCGCGCCGCCGTACGGCGCGGGCACCGCGTAGCGCAGCCACCCGCCCTGGGCCAGCGCCCGTACCAGCCCGCGGCACGCGTCATCCACGCTGCCGCCGGGGTGCGCGAGCGCGGTGCCCTGCTCGCCCGTCCATGCGCGCAGCCGCTCCGCCAGCTCACGGTGCGGCGCGTCGAAGAAGGGCCAGGAGAGGAAGGTGGAGTCAGGCATCGGCTCAGGTGAAAAGATCCTCGGGGGCGAATGAATTCGCTGCAACGACTACACGAAGTCCGCCTTCGCGGACTACCGGGCTCGGAGCCGCCGAGACGCCGGTGCGCGGCACGGGCTTCGTTCCCATTTCGACACTGCCGCGGCTTGGAGAGTGAACAAAAAGGCTCCGCTCCCGCCGGATTTTTGTTATCTTACCCTTCTGCAGCGACCGCTTCTCGCCCCACCGCACCAACCGAGAATCGATGGCATTCCCCTGCCCCGCCTGTCGCGCCCTGTCGATCACCAGGCAGACCGTGGTGTGCCCCAGGTGCCGGTTCGTGGTGCGGCCGAACCGCCCACCGGAGTCGCGCGCCGCCAGGGACATCTTCGAGGCTCTGAACAAGATCCTCAATGTCACGCTGCTGGTGACCGTGCTGGCCGCCATCGTGGCGTTCGTGACCGCGAAGCTGGTCATCGACGCCATCCCCATGATGGAGCGTGCGTCTGTGCGCAAGCAGGAGCAGCAAGCGGTGCTCCTGCTGCGGCGGCTCTACGAGCTGCAGCACAGCTACTACGATCAGAACAGCGCGTTTGCCGGCGACGCGCAGCTCCTGCAGCCGCTGGGCTGGCAGGATCCCGACAGGGGCGCGTATTCCGTCCGCGTCTCCAGCGCATACCGCGACGGCTTCTGCCTGGAAGCAGAGCCGGTCGCCGGCGAGGAGGAGGAGACCGCGCCACGCCCGATGAGCATGAACGCCGACGGTTTCCTCTTCCAGCAGAACGGCTGCACCGGCAACGTCGACATGAGGCGCAGCGGCGTCGACCGCTGATGACCTCCACTGCCGTTTAGCGGACCTCGAGCGGCCACCTCTTCACGGCACCCACCAGCCTCGCGCAATTTGCGAGGCTTTCGTCATCTTTGCTGCGGCTTCAGCCGCCGGTGCACCCTCCGGGAGCGAGACAAACCCTGCACTGGGCACTGGGCACTGGGCACTGGGCACCGGGCACTCGGCACTGGGCACCTCAGTTCCCCTGGAACACCGGCTTCTCCTTGGCCGCGAACGCACGGAATGCTCGGGCGAAGTCCTCGGTCTGCATGCAGATGGCCTGGGCCTGGGCCTCGGCCTCGATCGCCTCGTCCACGCCCATGCTCCACTCCTGGTGCAGGCAGCGCTTGGTCATCCCGTGCGCGAAGGTGGGGCCCTCGCAGAGCTGCCGCGCCAGCGCCAGCGCCTCGCTCTGCAGCGCGTCGGGCTCCACCAGGCGGTTGTAGAAGCCCCAGCGCTCGGCCTCTTCGCCGCCCATGCTGCGGCCGGTGTACAGCAGCTCGCTCGCGCGCCCCTGCCCGATGATGCGCGGCAGCATGGCGCACGCGCCCATGTCGGCGCCGCTGAGGCCGACCTTGGTGAAGAGGAACGCCACCTTGCTGCGCGCCGTGCCCAGCCGCAGGTCGCTCGACATCGCCAGGATGGCCCCGGCCCCCACGCACACGCCGTCGATCGCCGCGATGATCGGCTGCGGGCAGCCGCGGATCGCCTTCACCAGGTCGCCGGTCATGCGGGTGAAGGCGAGCAGGTCGTCCATCCGCCCCTCTTCCTTCATCTTCACCAGCGGTCCGATGATCTCGTGCACGTCGCCGCCGCTGCAGAAGTTGCCGCCCTCGCCGGTGATGATCACCACCTTCACGTCGGTGGCGAAGCTGAGCTGGCGGAAGGTGTCGCGCAGCTCGGCGTAGCTCTCGAAGGTGAGCGGGTTCTTGCGCTCGGGCCGGCTGAGCGTGACGGTGGCCACCGGCCCCTCCACGCGCCAGTGGAACGAGGTGGGCTTCAGCTCGGCGGCGAGGATCTTCGTGGTCATTCTTCCCGGTAGTCTGGATTCGAGTGCATCGGGCGACATCGCGCCCTCTCCGGCCGCCTGAGGGCGTCCACCTCTCCCGTACCGGGAGAGGTTGGGAGCCGCGACATTGGTGAGCGGGGGCGATTCCGTTGTGGCGTCGCTGGTTACATCACCTCGCCGCCGGCGACGGCGATGGACTGGCCGGTGAGGGCGCTGGCGTCGGGCGAGCAGAGCCACGCGACGGTCGCCGCCACCTCGTCGGGGGTGATCAGCCGGCCGAGGGGGTTGATGCGCGTGAGCATCGCCCGCGCCTCGTCTTCCGTCTTCCCGAGCGCCGTGGCGAGGCCGTCCACCGCGCGCTGCGCCATGTCGGTGTCGGTGTAGCCGGGGCAGACGGCGTTCACCGTCACTCCGCTCTTGGCCGTCTCCAGCGCCAGCGAGCGGGTGAAGCCGATCACGCCGTGCTTGGCCGCGCAGTACGCCGCCGTCTTCGGGTATCCGCGCAGCCCGGCGGTGGAGGCGACGTTGACGATGCGGCCCGCCTTGCCCGCGAGCATGGCCGGGAGCACCTGGCGCGTACAGAGATAGGTACCGGTCAGGTTCACGGCCAGCATCCGGTCCCACAGCTCGCGGCTGGTGTCGGCCAGCGCGGCGCTCTCCGCCTGGCCGGCGTTGTTCACCAGCACATGCGCGTCGCCCAGCCGCTCGCGGCTGGCGGCGAACGCGGCCTCCACGGCGCCCTCGTCCGCCACGTCGCACGCGAAGGTCTCCACCTTCACGCCGATCTCGCGGAGCATGTAGGCGCGCGCCTCCAGCTTCCAGGTGTCGCGCCCCATCAGCGACAGGCTCGCGCCCAGCGCCGCCAGCGCCTCGGCGATCGCCCCGCCGATGCCGTGGCCGCCGCCGGTGATCACCGCGTGGCGGCCGGCCAGGTAATCGCCGATCCCGATCACGATCAGATCCCTCCCCCCGCCAACTCGTTCTTCCGCTGCATCAGCCGCTCGAGCTGCTGCTTGCCGGTGTGGTACTGCGGCGGCCACCACTGCGCCGCGTACCCCTGCTCGGCGGCGGCGTGCAGCGTCCACGCGGGGTCGGCCAGGTGCGGCCGGGCCAGCGCGCACAGGTCCGCGCGGCCGGCGGCCACGATGGCGTTCACCTGGTCGGCCTCGGTGATGTTGCCCACGGCGATGGTGGCCACTCCCACCTCGTTGCGGATGCGGTCGCTGAACGGCGTCTGGTAGGCCCGGCCGTAGACCGGCTTCGCCTCGGGGCTGGTCTGCCCGGTGGAGACGTGGATCGCGTCCGCCCCCGCCTCGGCGAAGGCGCGCGCGATCTCGACCGACTCGGGCCCGCCGATGGCACCCTCCACCCAGTCCGTCGCCGAGATGCGGACGGACATCGGCCGGTCTTCCGGCCACGCGGCGCGCATCGCCCGGAACACCTCCAGCGGGTAGCGCAGCCGGTTCTCCAGCGACCCGCCGTACTCGTCCGTCCGCCTGTTTCCGAGCGGGGTGATGAAGGACGAGAGGAGATAGCCGTGCGCGCAGTGCAGTTCCACCATGTCGAAGCCGCACTCCACCGCCATCTCCACCGCGGCCACGAACTGGCTGCGCACCGCGTCCATGTCGGCGCGCGTGATCTCGCGCGGGGTGTGCCACCCCTCGCCGTACGGATGCGAGGTGGGGCTCAGCACCTCCCAGTTGCCGTCGGGCAGCGGCACGTCGCCGCCCTCCCAGGGGATGCAGACGGAGCCCTTCCGCCCCGAGTGGCCCAGCTGCAGGCAGATCCTGGCGGGTGACCAGCCGTGCACGAACTGTACGATGCGACGCCACTGCTCCGCGTGGTCCGGCCGGTACATCCCCGTGCACCCGGGGGTGATGCGGCCCTCGGGACTCACGCACACCATCTCCGTCACCACCAGCCCCGCGCCGCCCAGCGCCCGCGCGCCCAGGTGGACGAGGTGGAAGTCGTTCGGCGTGCCGTCTTCCGCGCTGTACATGTCCATCGGGGAGACGACGATGCGGTTGGGCAGCGTCATCCCGCGCAGGCGGAAGGGCGTGAACATCGGCGGCGGCGCGGCGTCACCCTCCACCCCCGAGCGCGCGGCGAACCAGCGCTCCACGCCGCCGAGGTAGGCGTTGTCGCGCAGGCGCAGGTTCTCGTGGCTCACCCGCTGGCTGCGCGTGAGCAGCGAGTAGGCGAACTGCTCGGCGTCGAGATGGACGTAGCGGCGGACGTTCTCGAGCCACTCCATGCTGTTGCGGGCCGCGTTCTGCAGCCGCACCGCGTCGAGCTTGCGCTCGGCCTCGTACGCCTCGAGCGCCTCGGCCACGTTCTCGCGGGCGTTCAGCTCGCGGGTGAGCACGATGGAGTCTTCCATCGCCAGCTTCGTCCCCGAGCCGATGGAGAAGTGCGCCGTGTGCGCCGCGTCGCCCACCAGCACCACGTGGGGCGCGGGGCCGTCGCCGTCGGCCAGCGGCCGGAAGTGCCAGTGCTCGTTCACCACGCGGGTGAAGGTGAGCCACGGGCTGGCCAGGTGCGCGGCGTTGCTCATCAGCCGGTGCCCGTCCAGCCATTCGCCGAACAGCCCTTCGCAGAACGCCACCGTCTCGGCCTCGCCCATCCGGTCGCACCCGGCATTCCGCCAGCTCTTCTCGTCGCACTCCACGATGAACGCCGAGTGCTCGCGGTCGAAGCGGTAGGCGTGCACCTGAAACACCCCGTGCTCGTTCTGCACGAAGATGAAGGTGAAGGCGTCGAACAGCTTCGTCGTCCCCAGCCACACGAAGCGGGCGCTGCGCACGTCGAGGTCGGGGTTGAAGCGCGCCGCGTACGTCCTGCGCGTCACGCTGTTCACTCCGTCGGCGGCCACCACCAGGTCGGCGTCGCCCAGGCCCAGGTCGGCGAGGTTTTCGGGGGAGGGGACTTCGGTGGCGAAGCGGAGGTCCACGCCCAGCTCGGCGGCGCGCTCCTGCAGGATCTGAAGGAGCTGCTTGCGGGCGATGCCGCTGAAGCCGTGCCCGCCCGAGGTGACCGTGCGCCCCTTGAAGTGGACGTCGATGTCGTCCCAGTGGGCGAAGCTCTCGGTGATGCGGCGGTAGCTCTCCTCGTCGGCCTGGCGCAGGTTCCCCAGCGTCTGGTCGCTGAAGACGACGCCCCAGCCGAAGGTGTCGTCGGGGCGGTTCCGCTCCAGCACCGTGACCTGGTGCCGCGGGTCGGCCTTCTTCATCAGCAATGCGAAGTACAGCCCGGCCGGCCCGCCGCCGATGGTGACCACCTTCAAGCGCCGCTCTCCGTTGCTCTGATGCGAAGGGGATGAGGAAGGCGTGTAGTGTACGGGGGAGACGCGGATGCGGGAAGGGGATGCGGGAAGACGCACCGGTACGGCAGCGCTCAGTTGTACAGACAGAGCAGCGCTCAGGTATACGGACAGAGAAACGACAAGGCCGCCGGCAGAAGTCGGCGGCCGCTGAAGATCGGTTTACGTGTGGGATCACGTCACAGACGCCGTCGCCACTCGATGGGGTCGCGCCGCTGGTGGAACACGGAGACGATCACAACGTTGTCCGCCTCGATCGTGTAGAGGACACTGTATGGGAAACGCGCGAGCACCAGATGGCGTACCTCGTTCTCCAACACTGGAAAGCGAAAGGGATTTGCGGAGATCGCCCGCGTCGCTTCACGCACTACCTGGTTGAAGCTTCTCGCGATGTCCTTGCCAGCAGACGCTTTGTACCAGTGTACCGACTCCGAGTACTCGGTCCGTGCATCCGGATGGAAGATCAGCCGGAAGCTCACCCGAGAGTTTCTTCGATTTCTCGGAAAACGTCTTCCGCTGGGATCCCGATCGAAGGATCACGCCGGTATTCATCGATACGCCGCCGGATCTCACTGCGGTGCGCCTGCGTCAGTTCCGGCCGCAGGTTCTCGGCAGCGATGCTGTCCCAGATCTGCTGCACCAGGCGAATCCGCTCATCGACGCTCAGGCGCAAAATCCCGTCAAGCTCGATTGTGTTCATGCGGTTAAATACTCGTTCGCTTCGTTCAGAAGTCAAGCTCAGATTCGATGATCATCGCATGAGCCCCAGCGCCACGATCGCCTGGCACAGCTCGCCGGCGGATTCGGACGAGATGAAGCCGGGCGGCGGGGGCAACAGGTGGTACTCGGGCAACCCCAGCCGCCGGCGCGCCGCGCGCGTGATCAGCGTGGATTCGCTGTGCAGGTCCACCTCCGCGCCGGCGCCCAGGTCGTCCACCAGCACGAAGCGCACACGGCCACGCTGGGGCGTCACCTCCAGGTACGCCGTCGCCCGGGCACCGAAGCGCGGGTCCGTGAACACCGCGGTGGTCTCCCCCGCGTTCAGCACCCGGGCCACCCGTTCGGCGAAGCGCGGCTCCACGCGCAGCACCACCAGCGGCGTTCCCGCCTGTTCCGCTGCCGCGCGCACGGCCGCGGCGTGGAAGACGGTCGTCACGACCACGTCCGCTTCGGCGAGCGCGTCGGCGGGGACGGGCGCGCTGGCGGCGGGGCTCACCATCACCGGCCGCACGTCGAGCGAGAAGCCCTCCTCCAGCTCGGCCGCCACGGCCACCATGTGGTCTTCGTTCGATTCCACGCAGGCGCAGCGCACCCGGCCGGCGGCGCAGCGCTCCACCAGGCGCGCCAGCTCCGCCCGGGGGACGCCGCGGTTCCATCCCTCCAGCAGCACCCCGCTCAGCCACCCCTCCACCTCGCCCTGCAGCGCCCCGGCGCTCACGTCGCGGGCCAGGAACACGCCGGCGCCCGGCCGGATCTCCACCAGCCCCTCGGTTTCGAGCGACCGGTAGGCGGCCGCCACCAGGCGGTGGTCCACCCCCAGGGTGGCGGCCATGCCGCGGATGCTGGGGAGTGGAACGCCCCGCTTCAGCCGGCCCACGTGCAGAAGCCCCATGATGTGGTAGCGGAGATGCCGCTCCACCTGCTCGCCGTTCATCTCGCCGTGCATCCTCTTCGCTCCGCCCGTCCCCCTCGTTCGCCCGCGCTGCAAGCGGTCCCTGTGCGGCGTGGGTGCATCCGGTGGGCCATCCGTTTCCACGGGAGGGTGCGGACAGATGTCGCCGGTCTCCAGCACGCGAGCCGGATCGACAGCCGGTGGATGCATTGTCGAACAGATGTCGACCCTTCCGGGTGATCTTCATGTGAAGTTCGATCACTCTGTATCGGCCGTGTAGCGGAGACGCGGCTGTACCCGTTTGTCGCCTTCCGCGCCGCGCCTGGATTTTTGCCTCTCCCGGTGCGTGGGTCCCGATCCCCCACCGTAGCGGTTTGGTCCGGATCCCCGAAACCGATACAATGTTTGTCCAAGGTTTGGCGTGGCCCTTGCATGCCCCCTCCGTCCGTCTCCTGGAGCCCCGGCACGGCGCCTCTCGCGCGCCCTCCGGTGCATCCGGCAGGGAAGCCGTTGTCGTATCCCCTTGTGCCACCACGGCATCGGGTGTGGCGAACGGACGCCGGCCCGATACCGGAGTGGCGGTATCGGAGACGGCGCGGGCGGGCGGAGGAAGGTGCCGGCGAGCAGCGCCTACCCCACATGGGGGCGCGGGGAACGGTCGCATGCTAGCCAGACCATTCCCCTGACAAGCGGCTAGTGAGGGGAACAGGAGGTCGGCGAAATGGCAGAGCGAAATCGAGGGCGAGACGAGCCGATGGTGATCGGCAGCGCGGGGGAGCTGATGTTCCCGGCCACGCGGCGGGGCTTCATGCGCACGCTGCTGGCGGGGGGGTCGGTGATGCTGCTTCCCACCGTGTTCACCGCGTGCAGCGACGACGACGACGACGACAACCCGTTCGGCCCCGGCGAGATCCCCACCCCGGTGACGGGCGTGTCGTTCGACCTGCGTTCCGACGTGGGGATCTTCCGGCTGGTGCACCTGAACGAGCAGCTCGAGGCCGCGTTCTACACCGCGGTGGTGTCGAGCGGCGCCTTCAGCTCCTTCAGCAACGACGAGCGCGAGCTGTTCATCGACCTGCGCAACACCGAGGTGGTCCACCGCGAGTTCGTGCGCACCGCACTCGGCAGCCAGGCGCTCCCCGACGTGCGCGGGTCGATCAACCTGAACACGCTGAACAGCATCCTCTCCAACCGCACCAGCATCATCGCCACCTCGCGCCTGTTCGAGAACCTGGGCGTGGCGGCGCTGAACGGCGCCGGCAAGTACCTGCAGGACGCGCGCAACCTGCTGGTGGCCGGGAAGTTCGCCTCGGTGGAGGCGCGCCATGCCGCCGCCCTGCGCGACATCCTGCCACCCGCCGGCGTCAACGCCAACACCGCCTTCGCGGGTGACGACATCATCGACGGCAACGGGCGCGACCTGAAGCTGGAAGCCGGTGCCGTGCTCAGCCGCCTGGCCGCCACGGGGATCGTGCGTGCCGACACGCTGGCCAACCCGCCGATCGCCGCAGGCCCCACCGCCACGCAGGGCGTGCCGACGGCCGACTTCTTCCCCGCCAACCCGTGATCGGCAAGGAGATCAATACGATGGAGAATCAGCAGCCGATCCTGGACGCAATCGATCCGGAGATCACCGAACGGCTCGTCTCGCGCCGCGACGCCATCCGCCAGGGTGCGTCGGTGAGCTCGCGCGTGGCGGCCGGCCTGGCGATGGGCTCGGTGCCCGTCGCGCTCGCCGCGCTCTCGCGCGAGACCTTCGCGCAGACCCCCGCCGACATCCTCGACGTGCTCCGGTTCGCGTTCATCCTGGAGAACCTGGAGAACGAGTTCTACCGGGCCGTGCTGGGCACCAGCGCGCTGGCGGCGCAGAACAACGCCTTCGCCCCCGTGCGCGCGCTGATCCCCGACGCGGCGAAGCAGGCGATGGCGCAGATCCAGAAGCACGAGCAGCAGCACGTTGACTTCCTGAAGGCCGTGATCCCGCAGTTCGGGGGCACGCCGGTCACCATCACCGCCGCCGACTTCGACTTCACCGGCGGCAACGGCAGCGGCACCGGGCCCTTCGCCCGCGCCACCACCGAGCTCGACTTCCTGCTGCTGGCCACGCAGGCGTTCGAAGACACGGGTGTGCGGGCGTACAAGGGGCAGGCCGGCCGCCTGCTGATCAACGGGAACAACAACGCCGACATCGCGCTGGAGAGCGCGCTGCGCATCCACTCGGTGGAGGCGCGGCACGCGGCCAAGATCCGCCGCATCCGCCGGCAGCGGAACCCGGGCGACACGTCGCTGCGCTTCAGCGGGTACGTGCGCGGGGGCGGGGCGGCCGCCGCGGGCGCGGGGAACATCACCAATCCCCCGGCCGCGGTGGTGGCGGCGCTGAACCTGATCTACGGTGGAGCCACGCCCGAGAGCAACACGCAGCACGTGGTGTTCAACGGCACCGCGGCGGCCACCATCGACGCGGCCACGCTCAGCGGGCTCGACGTGATCGACCCCGGCGAGCGCACGGCGGCGGCCATGCAGGCGTTCGACGAGCCGCTCACCAAGGAAGAGGTGATCGCCATCGTCCGCGACTTCATCAAGGACGACGCGGCGCGCGGGCTGCCGTAAGCCCCGGGTCCGTCGCGGGCGGCTCGAGACGAGCCGCCCGCGCGGCCTCGGCGCGCAACGGGTGGTCTCGCGCGACGCCCGACACACCATCATGAGAGGAAGCTCACCATGGGAATTGGGCTCGGACCATTCGAGATCATCCTGATCTTCGCGGTCACGCTGCTGATGTTCGGCGCCAAGCGGCTCCCGGAGCTGGCGACCGGCATGGGCAGGGGGATCCGCGACTTCAAGCGTTCGCTGAACGGGGCCAACGACGAGCCCCCATATCCGCCCGAGATGCAGATCGACCGCGATCTGCCCGCACCGGCCCTGATCCCGGCAGACCTCACCGTCGTCGCCCAGCCAGTGCCGGTCGCGCGCGACCTGGACCGGGTGCGGTGATCCGCTGCGACAGTTGCGGCGCGACCATAGACACGAGAGGCCGCCGGAGCGATCCGGCGGCCTCTCGTCATTCAGGCGAAACGCGTGGCACCCGGTCGCTCAACCCTGCAGGAACCGCATGACCTGGGAACGGCGCACGGACGGATAGTCCTCCAGGAACTCGTCTACGCTCACACCGTCGCCGATATGGTCGATGAGGATCTGCACCGGAACACGAGTGCCCACGAACACCGGCGTTCCACCCAGGATCTCGGGATCGCTGTGCACCACGCTTCCGTCCGGTAGCGCGAGCGGTCGACGATCGACCGCGGCGTGCTCCCCGGCGAACCTGCCCAGGAAGGCCTCCGTCGCCTGGCGCAGGAATCCCTCGGCCTGCCCGCGCTTGACGGTGGGGAAGTGGGCGAGGAACTCGTCGAACGTGTGCCCGGTCAGGAGATAGTCCACCAGCGCCTTGACTGGAACGCGGGTCCCGATGAACACAGGCTCGCCGCCACAGATCTCGGGATCACTGTGAACCGGAGACGCTGCGGTTATCCCCTTTGACATGGCTCCTGCCCGGTGATCGTGAACAGCGTGCACAGGGTCAAAGCTCGTTTCACCACGCGCAGAATTCAACCGGTGCGGCGCCGTCTTCTCACGGCCGCGAGTTGCAGGTGTAGGCGATCACGCGGCAGCGGACGCCGCGGCTCTGGCACTCGCGAAGCGCGCGCTCCTGCGCTTCTTCGGGCGTGGCGTCGGTACCCGAGCCGAAGCCCCTGCTGCCGCTGGCGTACGCGCCGCACGTGGGGCCCACCACGCGCACCGCCACCCGGCAGGTGGGGCCCCTGCATTCCCTGATCGCCCGGTCCGCGGCGGCGGGCTGGCTGGGCTGGCCCCAGCTCACGCCCCACTCACCGCGCGAGCCGATCGCGATGGCGCCGTACTCGGTGGGCGTGGCCGGCGTGGTGGCGGCCGCGGTGCCACAGCTCAGCACACCGCTGGTGCGGATGCGCTCCTGCGCGGCGACCACCCGCGCGCGGATCTCGGCGTCGGTCGCGCGGCCCGCCAGCGCGCCGCGGATCTCGACCGCCACCACGTCCAGCACGCGCTGGTCGCGCGCGCGGTCGCACTGCTGCGCCGTGGACGGGCGGGCGCCGACCACCACGGCGGCGAACGCGAAGGTCGGGATGAGCAGGATTCGACGCATCGGCGGGTTTGAAGATGGGGTGGGCGATGGGGGAAATGGTGG